>JAQUKI010000076.1 GCA_028719225.1 Fidelibacterota bacterium
ATCGGGATTTTGAACTACTTCGATCAGTTTCTCGGCGAACTCTTCAGGCGAGGACGATTTTGACAGAAAACCGGTGATTCCATCGTCAATAATTTCAAGCATGTGCGGCGTAGAAATAACCGGTTTGCCCGCCGCCATATATTCCGTGACTTTCGTCGAAGTGCCGAAGTAAGTCGGTTCGCCCGGATAATAAACAATGCAAAAATCCGCAGCCTGAATGAGTTTTTGCAACGCGCTATGCGCCATCGCGCCGGTCATGAAGATTGAATCGCCGAGACGATTGGTTTGGATATAATTTCGCATTTCACTCTCGGCATCACCGGAACCGATGACGACCAATTTCAAATCCAGTCGGTGATTTAGCGCGAGGTGAAATGCTTTAACGAGATTAAGCGAATCATACCAGCGATAAAGACTTCCCGAGTAGAGAAAAAGCGGTTTGTCTTCGGCATTGAATTGTTTGCGAATAGTAGTTTTCTCGTCCGGTGTGATCGGGCAGGGAAGATCAGCGGCATTAATTAGAACGTGATATGTTGGCAATTTCCAACCACGCTTGACACGGATAAAACTCGCAATCAGTTTCGATACTAATATAAGACGGTCGCAATTAGATAAAAGCAATTTCTGGTTGATCAACAGGAGACATTTCTTGGACGGCGCAACCGGATTACCCTGAATGATTTTTTCCTCTATGCCCGGTCCGATCATTCCGAGACTATACGGAATTTTAAGATACTTTGCTGCCAGTACGCCGCCCCAAGATAGCCCGGTATAGCGTTCATGAATCAGCGCAAAATGTTTCGTTCGGTTGAGTGCGATGATTTTTAGAAAAACCCGCAAGCTGTCGACGATGCCGGTATATGGAATGATGCGATGCACAAATCCGCGGAGATAGCGATGCGGCAGAATGACGGTTTCAAATTCCTCGTAACCTTTAATAGAATCCGTTTTCTGAACAGCCACCAGAGTTGCGTTGACATCCCGAGTTTTCAAGCCACGCAGGATGGCCTGGATGTGGATTTTCGGCCCGAGCATTTTATCGAGATCTAGGCCGGGATTGGCGCACAAATAGACGATATTCATAGGCGACATCATTTTTTTCGATTGCCTTTGAGTTTGTCAAGAATCTTACGCGGTTCGATGCCGATGATGCTGATGACAGTCTGTAGAAAATTGTTAAAAAGCTGTGGATATAGCAACCGCATGCTCAGAATGTAAACACAGCCGGCGGACAGAATGTAAACAGCCAGAATGACAACAGCAGGCCAGCCCATTCCAAAGAGCAAGCGTTTGAAAAACCAACCGGAAATCAAAAAAAACAGCGTACAAATGAAACCCGGCAAGATCGTCCCAACGAATTCGGTGATTTTCATTTTTAACATTTTTGAAACGACGACCAGCGTCAGAACTCCGCCGAGCGATAATACAATCGCGATGCCTGTCGCCGCGCCGAGAATTTCCGCTTGCCGCACTCCGAACCAAACGCCGACAACTAAAAGTGGCAGTTGGATGAGATTGATGAAGAATAAAAAATGCGGTTTTTTTTGAATCAGGAAAATCCGGCCGCTTGGCGCAAAAAGCGAGCGCATGATCCCGTAAATGGCGATGATCTGGAGCGGCCGCACTGCGGGAATCCATTTTACGCCGTAAATGACGACGACGAGTTCATATGTAATTCCAACAAGAATTCCGAAGATCGGAAATGTGACCAACACAGTCATCTCGGTCATTCGCAGGAAAAGCCGTTTCATTTCGGCCAGATCGGATTGGACTTTAGCCAGCGCCGGGAGCGAAACTGTATTGATGACTTTAACGATATTTTCGACCGGCCAGTTGGCGAGGTTGAAAGCGAACGAATAATAACCGAGTTTGGCTTTCGAAAGCAACTTGCCGATCAGAAAATTGTCGGTATTCGTATTGAAGTAGCGGACGAGTTCTGAACCGAGAATGCTTTTCCCGAAAGACAACACCCGTTTGAAATCGGCGCGTTCAATATAAAGTGACGGCGACCATTTGGTTTTCAGCCAGTAGGGTACAGCCCGCAGCGGGCTGGCAATGATTTGTGGAATGACCAGACTCCAGACTCCGCAACCGAGAATCGCCAGCAGGATCACCAGAAAATTGGTGATGACTTCGACGCTCAGGTTAATGACGGTTAAATATTTATAATTCAGATCACGGTTCAGGAGCGTGCGCGGGACGAGTTCGAACGACTGAAAAATGAGACCAAGTCCCATCCAGATCAGGATCGGTTGTAAAACCGGCGTGTCATAGAATTTCTTTACCCATGGTGAAATGCCAACGACGATTATACCGAGTATCAACATGATGCCGAAGTTGATCCAGAAGGCGACGTTGGCGATTTGCTTCGGTCGTTTTTCCTCGACGATGATAGCGGCGTCGATACCCCAGGCGCTCAGTAGCAGGATGAAACCCAGCACTAACCGCGCGAGGGCGATCGTACCGAAATCGTCCGGCATTAACAGACGCGCCAGAACGATAGTCGAAGCCATCGAAAGCAGGCGGTTACCAACCTGTCCGATGCCGACCCACCGTACGCCGGATTTGGCCTGCTCGACGACGGAATCAGCCACGTGTTTCTCCAAATTTACATTTTAAGGAGTCTAAATAATATCCCAGTGAAAAATATACAAGTGGAATGACCGGGAGAAAGTACCGCTGAATGGAATGTGTCGCCGAATGAAGTAGTGTCAGATAAACGATCAACGCTAGCCAAATGAACGACCCGGCCAAATCACGCCTCGCAAGGTTCCAGAACCCGAAAACAGCAAGTATGGTTAACGAATATTTTATCAGTAGAATGGTGACGAACAGAATCGGTGAAATGGACTTCAGCGTTGCCGAACCAATTGGCGGCGAAAACCAGAAAATCATCAGACGGTTGAAAGAAAGCAGAGTATAGCGAAACGGGTGGGCGAGAATGATCGTCTTACCTTGCTGGGAAAGAAATCGGTTTAGTTTTTCAGGATTATCGAGGTTATACTTCAGACGATATTCGCTAATCATCTGATTTTGAAGTGCGTGATTGGCTGTACGCTGATCTTCATATTTTTGAATGTTGGAAACGGAGTTCCAGACAACCCGGTCAGCGATCTCGAAGTTCGCGCCCCATAGTTCGCCGCCACCGGCCGAGACTAACGGAATGAATTGCCGGAATGCGATATAGTTCCGGAGTGTCCATGGAGCCAGTGTCAGGAGAGCGATTCCGGCGATCATCAGATACTTCTGAATTTGGAAGCGACGTTTGACAATTTTCATGATTACGGCACAAACCAGTATAAAAATTGGCAGATACAGGAACGTCGGGCGCAGATAAATCAATGCGCCGATAGCGATTCCTGTCAGAAGCGACTGAAGCCATCGTCGGGAGCGTAAAGCCGGATGAACCGATAAAAAAAGAATCAATGCAACAAAAAACATCGTCAGGATTTCGGCATAAAGTACGTTGATGTATATGAATGAAGTGCTGAGGATGAAAAGCAGAATGATGAACAGTCGCTGAGGGCTTTTAACGTTGTTATATTTCAGAGGGAGAAAAACCAGAAATATGGTCAGGACATTAATCAAGGCCTGAAAGACGTAAAGCATTTGCGGATTGGAACCGAAAATCGCTATTATACATGCCAGTGCGGCAGGATAACCCGGCGCACGGCGCGCGGTCGGTTGAAGACCGTCGATGGAAAAACCGTGTCCGGCGACCAGATTTTGGGCAATGTCGAAATATTCCTTGGCGTCGCGGTCAATCGGTTCAGTGACCGAAAAGATTAAACCACCTCGGATGAATAAACCGGTGAGCAAGATGATAATGATTATCCATAGTTCGTGCTCTTTAAGCCATTGATTCATAAGACTCCATTACGTTGGATTCTTTTTTTGATCAGAAACGCAACAAGAAAAAATAGGATTTCACTTAATGTGGTTAACAGACGGACACCAACCGTAATATTCAATAATGAAACGGCATCGACGGAATTTTTTAATAATAAAATCATTGCTCCTTCACGAACTCCAAGTCCGGCTGGTGCAATCGGCGCAAGAAAACCGAATATCCAACTTGCCGCAAACACGCCTATAGACGCAATCCATCTAACATGAACGCCGGAACCGAGGCTTTTAATACATATCTGAAAAAACACACCTAACAGAATCCAATAGAGGATATAAAAAAAGACCAGAATCACAACGTTTTGAACATGTAATCGTTTGGTAAAGGATAATTGTTTTCGCACTCTAAACAGGCGCATAATCCGATTCGCAATAACAAAGAACTTTTCCTGATAGATGAGCATAAGCAGGATAATAGATGTCGATCCGATTAAAATAACCAGAACCCAAAAGCCGCTAATGACCTTCACAAGAAATGGAATAGAAATAATGAATCCGGTGTAAACAATGAGGATTTGTTCCAGAAATGCAATCGTTATGCTCTTTGAGGGACTTACGCTAAATTGGTTTAACAGGATCACTTTTCCAACCTGGTGCCAGGCTTTTCCCGGTAAATATTTGGTCAAAATTGGATAATAATATGAATAAAAGACCTCCGCGTAGGTAAGTGATTCCCCGTAAATTTTCAAGAGATATTTAAATATCCATACTACGACAATTTGAATTCCTATCAGTACAGCGATTGTGAATGAAAGAAATAGCCCGTTGATCTTTGGAAATTCATATATCTGTGTAATGTTGTTCTTGAAATAACAAACCACTAAATATATGATTAATCCGAACAGACTGAGCTTAAGTATATTGATGAAAAATGTTCGGGTTTTAGATGTCAAAGGTCGAATTTCAGTTTGGGTCATTTAGGTAAATGTGTGATAATGTCGAACATTTTTTGGGATGGAGAGTAATCTCCAATGATATCATTGTGTCTGTATCGATTCAGATTTGAAAAGAATGAGTCGATAATGTGAGAATCGAATCCGCACAATACGGCGTTCTTGCCTAATCCTTCGCTTCTTTCTGTCTTCTTTCGCATGATTATAGTCGGAATGTTCAGATAATAGGCCTCTTCTTGAATGCTTCCGCCGTCGCTAATTAGAAATTCAGAATGTTTAAGCAGGTGAACGAAATCTCGGTGGGAAAGAAGTTGAACGATAGTCAAATTATTCATCTTTTCAAGTTCTGAATAAAGATGATTCTTTTCCAGACGGAGCAACGTCGGCGGATGGAGTACAAAGACTAAGCGTCGTTCGATAGTGATTTTTTTAACCAATCGAATGATGAAGGATAATTTTTGTCTGGAAAAAATAGTTTCGAACCGGTGAATTGTGATGACACCATAAGGAGAATCCGGCAATTTCATGTCAGGAAGATTTTGGAGCGCCCAACACATTTCGTCATAGCCGCTGTTCATTCTCACATTGAATATTTTCGCTTTTCTGTTCAATTTTCTTGCTTGTATCCGGTGAGATTCAGAAGGAGCAAAGAGCACATCAGCCCATCTCATGACGACGAGTCGGATCAATTCTTCTGGAAAAGGATGGAAAATGTTAAATGACCGAAGCCCGGCTTCGATGTGAATCACGGGGTGATCGTACAACTTGCACAGAAGAAAGGAAATAAGTGTGGTTGGTGTATCTCCGTGAAGTATACAATAGCCTTTCTGGTTAGCGAATAAAAAAGTGTTAAGTTGTTGACGGTGGAAAAGAACTTGATAAACAATTCGAAGTACCCAGATAAATATTTTTTCAAGCGAATCAAGATCCTGATTTTGACCGAGTTGTACGTCAGGAGGACGAATATTCAATTCTTTCCTGAGATTAACAGAGAGTTTTCCGTGCTGTCCGGAATCGATCAGCCGGTAGTCTATTTTATTCTGGTCAAATAGGCGAATGAGCGGCGCTGTTTTGATATATTGTGCTTTGGTTCCGATGAAAATATGGTAGAACATAGTCAATTCCGCCTTACGAATTGTTTTGTACGGAAACGCAGTAAAATGTCAAGTTGGGGAATAGAGTTTTTGGAAGTCGAAATTTTATAAAACTTTTTAGAAATTGAATTGACGGATACTTCCATGGCAATAATGATGGATCGAAGTTTCGAATAAAACGTGTCGTTACTAAACTATCTGCAGAAAGGTCGCCGATTTCTACGGGGGAATTAAAAGATCGTCCAACTTCATGAAGCAGTTCGGTCGCAAGTTTGAGAGGAATATCAAGGGTGCCATCTATAGATATGTCGAAAGTGATCAATAAAATTCCTCCAGGTCGGAGTAATCGTTTAAATTCCTGAATGATTTGCGGAAATGATTTGGTATGTTCCAGAACAGAAATGCAATAAATGACATCGTAAGTATTATTGTCGAATGGAAGTGCTCGAATGTCTGTCCGGTAGAATCCAACCGACCTGTCAGTCATCGAGTTAATTTTAGGAATAAGGATTGCTGGTAGTGTATTGAAATCTGCGCAATCGACTCGAGAATTTTGGAAAATGGATGCAAGATAAAATGGAAAGAATGTGACTCCTGACCCGGCATCTAAAATAGATATTGGAGTTTTGTGATCATTTTTTGTAAAACTCATAATTTTCGAATAGACGAATGGGTATTCATATTGTCGGCTCCATTGGTGTAACGGATCTGCAACCCACTTGCGACGATAAGTCTTGAGTAAATTTTTATGCTGAAGTAGGAAAGTGTTTGAAAAACGCTCTAATTCGTTAAAAAGTACAGATGTTAGAATATGTTCGTAAGTTTTTTTATTTGGTAAACCTGATGATATTTCAAACGAGTTCACTTTTTTATACTTTCTCTTTTTAGTTGATATTGGATGTTTTCAAGAATTTTGCGATTGGCGGCGATCACGTCGGCCAGCAAGCCAATCATCAGCAGGAAAAACCCGACGATTAGAAAAACAGCGGCGATGATGACCGATTGAACGTGTCCTTTGCCCTGACCGATGAGCATGAAAACCAGATAACGTAAGGAGAGTAACAGGCCAATTCCCAGTGTTGTTACTCCGGTATAAAAGAAGACTCTGAGCGGCTGGTACATTGTGTAGACACGAACGATCGTGGCAAACGAGCGCTTGATGTAATAACCGTTACTTTTAAACAATCGTGACGGACGTTCGGTTTTATTGGTTTCGATGGGAACGCTGATGATCGGTATGTCCTTCTGCCCGGCCTCGATGATGGTTTCGAGCGTGTACGAAAAAGTTGAAATGATGTTCATGTGCAGGGCAGCTTCACGGCTGTAGGCACGGAATCCGCTGGTGGTGTCGGGAATTTTAGTTTGCGAGACTTTGCGGACGACAAAACTACCGAGTTTCTGGAGACGCTTTTTCAGCCAGGAAAACTCATGAATTTTTTCGATCTGACGATCGCCGATCACTATTTCGGCTTTTTTATCGAGAATTGGCTGGACGAGCCGGGCAACGTCGCTGCCTTTGTATTGATTGTCGGCGTCGGTGTTGACGATGATATCGGCGCTGAGACTCAGGCATTTTTCGAGTCCGGCTTCGAAAGCGCGTGCCAGTCCTTTGTTCTGGTTAAAGCGCACAAAATTCCGCACACCCCATTCTCGGGCAACCTCGACGGTGCGATCCTTACTGCCATCGTCGATGATTAGAATATCGATCTCATCGATCCCGGTGATAGATTTCGGCAGATCGTTCAGTGTTTTCTCAATGGTCGCTTCTTCGTTAAAACAGGGAATCTGGATAATGAGTTTCATAAATCACGCCCTTTGTCAAAGTGATTGCTAATCAATGCTTCGCCGCCGTCAGTCACAGCTCACGAAGAGAAATTACCGTTAATAACAAGAACATACGTATCAAATATCGAGAACTTTTTGGGAAAAAACCACAAGTAAATCATCCGTTTTACCGTCGTCTTTTTAGATAACATAGTGTCTGGAAATTTCCATAAGTTTTATCATTACATTTTCCTTCGTGATGAAACGCTCGGGAAAACGTTTCATCACTTGTTCGGCGACCTCTTCAAATGATGATTTACCGTCGATATTTTCTAAGACAAATTGTATCACTTCACCTTCTTCATTCAAAACAGGGGCAGTAAGAGAAGCGAGACGTGGAAGATTTTTCTGATCGAACAGGCTTCCATCAAATGTGTTTTGTTCCACTCTGACCGATCCAGTTTCCATGCTCCATTTAAAATTCAATTGATTGGACTTCCGTGATTCGATCGCGGCAATATTGATTTTCACTTTTTCTCCTTTTGCTACCTGAATTGGTTGCCGAAATGGAAAAAACCATTGTCCCCATGTGTTTGAAGGTGCGCTTGGAGCATTGGAAAAGAATTGTGTAGGTGTAAACCAGCAGTCCCACCAACCGATAAGTCCATGAATTATTCCTGAGTTATTTACAGTCTGAATCGTGGAAAAGTCGAATGTGAAATTATCATCCATCGATAAATCAATTGTCCGGATCAGAGATTCGTCTGTTAACAGACGTGTTGGATAACGTTCGGCATAGTGTGGCTGATTGAACAGTATCCGCGTCGTATCCGACCAGTCAATCCGATAAAGTTGATCGTTTTCCTTTTTCCATAAGTTCAACGCGTTGTGCAATCCCTTTGACTCAATTGTGGCAATTTTTAAAAGAATTGTGTTGGGGATGAATTTTCCTCCCGGTTTAAGAAAACGTTTTCGTGCGTCCCGAAGTATCTGTGGTAGTTCGTTATTGAGGAAGAATGGCGTGTAATCTTCCATGATGATAAAGTCCACGTGATCCGGCAATTGCACATCGGTCGATTTTTTATGAATGAACGTAATTCTCTCACCGAGATTATTTCGTTTGGCGATTTCTTTGGCAATTTTGATTACGGGAGCCATTTCAATGGCATAAATAGTTTTTGCGCCCGCTTTGGCAGAAAAGAAGGAATATGTGCCAAGAGCCGTTCCTATCTCTGCCACAACCGAGTCAGGACGTATCAATTCATCGATTGCGGATTTGAACGCTTCGATTCGTCTTCGATCGTTCAATAATTCTCTATATTCTTTTATCATGACAATCCATCTCTCTCAAGAAGTTTTAAAAATATTTCGCTTTCTGACAAAGAGAAAGCGAGTGGATTGGGAAGAGACATTTGATATACCGGTGCTTGTTTTAGAATCATCGCAATGATATCTGTCAGAAAATGCCCTGAACCTCGTAAATTGAATAGTGAATTACACAGTTCAATAAAAGCCCGATTCTGCGCCATCCGTTCTATTTTAATGGTATTTGTCCGGTACGAACTAAGAAAAAAGATTTGCTTCAGCGGAACGCATTTTTCCGTTTCAATATTTCCCAACAGTGTTGGCGATAAAAA
Organism: Fidelibacterota bacterium; assembly: GCA_028719225.1. GTDB lineage: Bacteria > Fidelibacterota > UBA2242 > UBA2242 > UBA2242 > 0-14-0-20-45-22. The sequence continues at coordinate 9,295 of JAQUKI010000076.1, forward strand.
GTTCGCGGAATATTTCGAATAGTCTTCACGATAAAGCGGAATGGACGGTAATTCAGCCGGAATATTCACATAAGGCTTAAGATGAGGTTTGATGATGAGATTTCGGGGAAAAGGAATCATCTCCAGCGAATCCGGCGCTATCCATCCGAATTCGTCCGACAAGAAATTCCATCCGTATTTCATCAGAAAGATACTTAGACTGGTTTTTCCAGAACCGGAGCCACCGATAAATAATCGTCCTTCCCCGTTTTTGCTCAACGCGGCGGCATGAAATTTCAATGTTACCGGACTCATCCTGATAAGATCATTAACAACTTGCCATTCTAAAGCGTAAAGTATCTTTTCCGTTCTGCGGTTCCGGTGCGTTCTGGTTCGATGCCTGAACAATTCCCACCGGTCATCCCTGGTATGAATTAGATAATCGGATTTTGATTTATTTTTGTCCGGTCTAATAATCGCGGAAAAAACCGTATCCCTGACCAAATTTTCGATTTCTGTTGGAATTTCGATGGAAAGAGTGGATCGGTTGATCCGAAGGCTCAGATGTTTCATCAAGAGATCGTAAGTAAATCGAGTGATAGGAACTGATTAAGTGTTTGATTAATTTCCGTTTCAGGATTTACCGGGAATTCATGGAAATGTTTTTTTACGGCATCGATAATTTCCAAGATTGAATGATTACCGTCACAAAGTATCCAGATGAATGCGGCTGATGGATTGAGCGAGTGGATCGTTTCCATCGTCGGATCGTAAACGACGCCGCCATCGTCGAGTTCTTTGAATAACAGGTGGTTTCTGGAACAAGGTCGATCTGTTGGTTTGAAATCCGGCATTTTAAGTTCCTATCTTGACGCTGGTGAATTTTTCTTCCATTAAACGCAGTTTCTCGAGTTCGATCTTTTCGATATTTGGAATCGAAATGACAAGCCCGCAGATAAACCAGAACGGCTCCATAATTCGAATGATGATGAAAGTATTGGCACCTAATGAGTGAGTCATCATGGAGATAGTTGCGATATAAAAACCCTGTGCAAATGTTTTGAGAAAAGGAATTTGGGAGTTCATATAAATCTTCCGTGTATTTTTTAAAATCTGAACGAGCATGTAGACAAAAAAGAACAAACCGACAACTCCGGTCTCGATCAGAACACGCATATATTGGGCGTCTAAGAAGCGCCAGCCGGTAATACCGAATCCGAGTAACGGATGTTTTTTAATAT
>JAQUKI010000077.1 GCA_028719225.1 Fidelibacterota bacterium
ACTGCGTGGGCATATAATCGTCCCGATGCGCTGGGTGATATGATTTTTGTGAAATGGCTAATCGTCAATAAAAGCGGAAAGAATTGGGAAGACACGTATTTTTCCATCTGGTGTGATCCGGATCTCGGCAATGCTGGTGATGATTTTGTCGGTTGCGATACGACTCTTGGCTTAGGATTCGGCTATAATGCTACGGATACCGATCAGAATTACGGACAGGCTCCGCCAGCAGTCGGCATCGATTTTCTGCAGGGACCGATCGTTCCATCCGCCGGTAATACTGTAACATTGCCCGATGGAACGGTTCTGCAAAACAGTAAGATGCTTAAAATGACGTCATTCATGTCCTACAATAACGACGATTCCAATCAGGGAAATCCAAGTTCCGGAACGGATGTCTATAACTATATGAGTGGTTTCTGGAGAGACAAAACACCGATTACGCTTGGTGGAACAGGTACTAATCCGACAAATCCGCTTACGAAGTTCATGTTTTCAGGCGATCCGGAAACCGCGACCGGCTGGTTGGACGCCAATCCTGCCGACCGCCGTTTTATGATGACGACAGGACCTTTTACAATGACACCGTGGGTCGATTCTAACTTAGACGGCATGGCGCAATTTGGCGAATCCGGCGTTCAGGAAATCGTCGCGGTTGTCATGGTCGCACGCGGTATGAACAACTTAAACAGCGTTACAACTTTAAAAGCAATTGACCAGATGGGACAGATTTCATATGACGTGGATTTTCAAATAGTCGAACCTCCGGATGCTCCTTCCGTCACGGCGAGTGGATTACCTGATGAAGTTGTCCTGACATGGAACGATCGTTCGGAATACAACGATGATGGAAGTCCCTATGAATCCGTCGATTTTTTAGCCGCAGCCATGTTTGGCAACACGGTTATTATCGATAACACAATCAAAGTCGTTGATGATTCGACATATAATTTTTACGGCTATACGGTTTATCAATACAGCGACATTTCAGGAAGTAATCCTGTCAAGGTGCAATCCTGGGACATCGGGAAAAACGCAGATGCCGTGTCGTATTCCAAACAACGTTATATTCACATCTTGACAAATCACAATCCTGAGGTCGATGAGATCGGAGCGCCTCTTGTTGATAATAAGGAATATTACTTTGGCGTTGTCGCGCAAAGTTATCTTGAATTCGGCTCTCCATCGATTATCACCAGCAATGTTGTCATTCAAAAGGTCCGGCCCGTCGGCGCGATCAATGGAACGGATTTGTCATCCGTATCTGCCGACACCGCACGGCATATTTCCGGTGTCAGTGATGGAAAAATAACGATTGAAGTTATCGATCCGTCGGCAGTAACCGGCGACACTTATAACGTGACATTCAATGCCAATCAAACATGGAATCTAGTCAACATCACCGACGGAATGACCGTTCTTGCTAACCAAACGAACCAAAATGGTGACGATGCCTATATTGTCGTGGATGGAATTTTAGTCAGAGTGATCGGTTCCTCCGCCGGAATCAGTAAGATTGTAGAATTAAATCCATCAACGCTGGAAATATACGATAACAATCTTTGGGGCAGTTTAAATAATTACGGCCGTTCTCAGTACTGGCCGGTATTCATTCTTACAGAAAATGTCGGAACAACCCTAACCAGAGTAGATCGTTTTGGATTGATGTCGCCGAAAAACTATGACATCATTTTTACCGATACTGACAGCACGCTAATCTGGAATTATTCCACCGACGAAGTTTTGAAAAATTCCACGACAAGTCAACCAGCGTACGCGCCATTTACCGTTTGGCGGATCGATTTAGACAGCACACGGACTCGCCTGCCTGTCACTATAATAGATGCTGACGGCGACGGCAAATGGAATCGTTCTATTTCCGGAGTTTACGGCCCGGCTTTCGAAATGCTGTACATTTACGATAACGCAGAATATAAACCGTCCGATGTCGCAACCTACATTTCAACAAACGACGGAACATCAAAACCCGGATTCGGTCCTTATGGCGTTGTTTATCCGGCGATTAACCGGTTCATGATCAATATGTATACTGACGTTAATGGCTATGCGCAAGCAGGCGATCTGGATGCTGACGGATATTTCTATGGTCCGCCACACGCTGGTGAGTACATTCGGATTATCACGAATAAGCCAAATACCAGCAGCGATGTTTTTTCTTTTACTACTACTGCGCCATCACATTTCGACATTGCCAAAGGCGATGTCAATGATGATAAGTCAGTCAACGTTGCCGATGTCGTTACACTGATCAACCATATTCTTTCAATAGCGCTTCTTTCCGGTGAACAAGAATACGCGGCGGACGTCAACAATGATCTCTATTTGAATGTCGCCGACGTCGTGGGGATCATCAACAAGACGCTTGGACGCTCGAAATCCCTTTCCAAGACAACAACTCCGGAAGCAGCCACACTATACCTGCCGGAAAAAGCCTACTCGACTGACAACATCGTAACGTTACCGGTAACAATCGAACCGAATTGCGCACTTTCCGGTTTCCAAATTGAATTATCCTACGACCCGAACCGACTCAGACCGCTCTCGCTGGTTTTCAAAGACAATGATTCCAAATTAATTTCCATGTTTCGTACAACGGAATCCGGAAAAGTCATTTACGTGCTTTACGATCCGAAAGGCGGCTCGATCCAGACATCGGATTTGCCGGACTTTCGATTTGAAAGGCTGAACGCCGGCGACGATCAACCACCTTCGATAGAACTTGTCAACTTCGTCGTCTCTGACGAATCCGGCCAGTCGCAAACACTCGGAATCGGTAACCGGACTTCTCAGGTTTCCGTTCTTCCCGATAAGTTTGCGCTTCATCCATGTTTTCCGAATCCGTTCAATGCTCAGACAAATATCCGGTACGATCTTCCGGAAGAAGGCCGAGTTACAATTCAATTGTATAACCTGATGGGACAGCGCGTCCGAACGCTCATCGACCGAACACAGCCTGCCGGTTCTTACAGCCTTGTCTGGGATTCAAAGAACGACGATGGCACGGCAATCGCAAGCGGCATTTATTTCCTGCGCTTCAAGGCGGGTTCCTTCTCTAAACTCGAAAAAGTGACGTTATTGAAATAGGATGATCATGATGAAATCAAACATAAAAAGGGAAAACCGATTCGTGAAAACGATATTGACGATCGGCGTTTTACTATTTGCTATCACGCCCGTTTTTGCACAATACGATTTCGTCTGGGTCAAGGACGGATATGAGTTGACATCCACATCCCATCGAATTGGAATCGTTCTTTCCAGCGAGACGGAAATCAGTGGTATCCAGTTTGCCCTGCGCTTCAATTCGACGAATGTCGAAGTCGATACGATTCGTGCCGTCAACCGGCTGAACGGTTTCAGTATATTTTACAATGAGAGCAGTCCGGGAAATGTCATCGTAATGGCGGCAAGTCTTTCCGGGAACGCGATTTCCGCCGGAACCGAAGAGGTGCTGGAAATCGATATGACGGAAATTTGCCCTGTATACGCGGCAGTCCCGCTGGAAATAACCGATTTGGTCTTGTCAGATAAAAATGGCAACCAGATTCATTCGGCATCCGGAGACGGTTATCTCTTTCCTGACAATTGCAGCGCGATACGAATCCGGAACGGTCGCTCGAAATTACCTGTCGATTTGTATTCGAAATCCGCTCTCGGAGGAATCCAATTCGCTTTTTCATACGATGCTTCGGCTCTGACATTTGATTCCGTGAAAGCCGGAAGCAGAATTCAGACGATGACCGTCTCTTATGCAGAAAATTCTCCGGGGAAAGTCATCATGCTGATTTATAGCCCGGCAGGAGATTCGATTTCAGCCGGACATGGTACGATTTTGGATATCTGTTTTTCGGAGACAGCGACGCCGATCGCTACACAATCAATTCTTTTGACGAATTCAATTCTCTCCGATCCCAAAGGCAATGTCGTCAACGCTGAATTTTTGGATGGAAAATATTTCATTCCGATGGAATGGGTTCGCATTGCGCCCGAAAGGATTGACATTCCTGTTGAAGTGGCTCTGCATCAGAATTTCCCGAATCCATTCAACTCTTCGACGACAATCTCATACCAGATTCCACGCGATGAAACGGTAAGTCTGTCAATTTACGACATCGCAGGCAAACTCGTTCAAAAAATCGTCGCCGGTCGGCAGATCGCCGGAAGTTATTCCATCTATTGGAACGCCAATGATGTTCCGTCGGGTATTTACCTGATCCGTCTCACCGTGGGTGGAATCACTCAAATGAGGAAATGCTTACTGGTCAAATAAGCGGATTTGGTTGATCTGATTAATTGGGATTGTGCAGATTTGGGTTTTCGCCGATCCATGAATTTCCAATTGACAAATAATTAACTATGCAATAAATTGAAATAAATTCATGATGACTTTACTGATTATCAGAACGTTTAAAGGACTCGGAGCAATTCATTCAATCATCAACAAGGAGGCGAAAAAATGAGAAAGTCATTGACAGTGTTTTTGGTTCTGATCGTTTGTATGTTGTTAGTCGGATGCAGTTCAACGTTACCGACCATCAACGGTTTTCCGGACAAACCGGAGAAGGAAAAACTCGGTTATACCGAGAAAAATTTCAGTTACACTCAGGCGCATCAGCAATGGGCAAGCATTTCCGGTCCCGGCAAGGCGATAAAAGCATCTGCTAAACCTGAGATCGTTCCCGCAGATCTGAAAAAAGTTAAAAAGGTCGCCATTGTCGGCTTTGATGTCACCGTCTTCCGTAAAGGTAAACAAAAAAAATCGTCAGGATTAATGGCAATTGCTGATATGGTTTCGGACATGGCACAGGCGAAAAAAGATATGGAACCGCTTCAAGGTTTCGTCAACACGATGTATGACGAGATGAAGAAAACTTTCGAAAAATACGGCTATGAGGTCGTTTCCGTCGAAAAGATCAAAGCCTGTGAAGCGTATAAAAAACTGGAATTCAAAGAAGAGGAGAAAAAGGTCAAGGGCGCATCTGCCGGCTGGTGGAAAGGCATGACGGGAGCGTACGACCTGAAGAAAATCGAAGGGCAGAAGGTCACTAAAATACCTTTCGGTTTCAAGAAAAAAGATGAACTTCAGGCGACAATAGAAGAGCGAATTCAGGGGCTTAACGACGTCGCAAAATGTGTCGGCGCGGATGCAGTAATTCTTGTTGACAACACTGCCGCAATGTCATGGACATTTATGGGTGCACTTAAATTATCCTGGGGACTTAAGGAAAAACAACTGCCCGGTGTCACAGTAGATGTATTTCTTGCCGACAAACCGAATCTGATCTGGAGCGCTAAAGTCAAACCAATGATCGGTATTCCAACACAGGTAAACGGTGGACTTTTTGCTCCTTATTTTGGAGCGAAATTGAGTCTTGAGAAGGTCGGCCCGGATATGACGAAAGCTTATTCTGACATTGCCGATCTGCTTGTGTTCCAATTTAATCATGACCAGAAAAAGTAACTGAGTCCTAAAAGGTGTTCAACTTGAAAGAGATCGCCCAGTATGTTTTTACACATTGGGCGATCTCTGTTTTCGTTGATATCGATATTTAACAAATCGGAATGCAGGATAACGACTATGCAGATGAATCGCGGTAACTGGTGTCCTTATTGTCAATCGGAAAAAGTTCGGCGAATTCCACGTCCGATCTGGATGCGCTGGCTGATTTCTTCCCGATATTACGAATGCCCGCAATGTTTTGGCAGGTTCATGGTTCTGTTTGGAATTTTTACAATTAAAACGAACTTCGGTTCAGGGACATAAATCCGGTTGATCGCGACGATCTTTATTCTTAATAAACGATCAGTTGAACACAGGAAAACGTATCGTTTGAAAGCAAACCAAAACCACTTTAAATCCCAATAATGTTCAATATTTTCAACAAAGGTAAAAAAAGACAGATGAATCGTTTGATAATAACGGCACTGATTTGCGCGCCAGTCATTCTTCCGGCGCAAACCATCGATAACAACCAATCCGCACCGGGAATCGATTGGAAGATCATTCAAACGGCGCATTATCGTATCATTTTTCCTTCAGAAATATCGACTGACGCCGAGCGTGTTGCGAACAATCTGGAATATCTCTATCCGGCAATCGGGAAAACACTAAAAACAAAACCTGAAAAATGGCCGATCGTTCTGAATAGTCGAAATGCCGTGACCAACGGTTATGTCACTCTCATCCCCAAAAAAAGCGAGTGGTATGCCACTCCCGGTCATGATAACGAGATGAGTTTGCCGTTGGATTTCTATGACGTACTTGCGATTCATGAAGGACGGCACATGGTTCAGACTGATAAAAATAACCGGGGATTCAACCGTATCATGTACATATTCAACGGCAATATTGCTTTACTTGGCATGCAATATTACTCCGTTCCGATGTGGTTCTTTGAGGGTGACGCCGTCGGAACCGAAACAGCTCTGACTGAATCCGGTCGAGGTCGGACACCTTCCTTCGGTATGGAGATCCGCGCCAATCTCCTGTCCGGAATCAGCACGCCATATCACAAGGCCTATATGCGTTCTTATCAAGATTATTTTCCGAACCATTATCGGCTGGGCTATTACATGACAACATATGTTCGGAGAAATTTTGGCGGAGACGCATGGAATCGGGTTCTCGAAATGACGGCCAAACGAAGTTATAATCCTTTTGCGTTTTCACAGTCGTTAAAAAAAGTCACCGGTAAGAAATCCGTTGCAATCTACGACGCCACGATGAACGATCTGACCTCGCTTTGGCAAAAGCAGTCGGCGGGCGCTCCGATTACTGAAGCAACGATTCTGACTGATACGAAACCGGACGTCTGGACTAATTATAAATATCCGGCTTATCGTGAGGACGCGTCGATTCTGGCTTTAAAGTCCGGATTAGCCGATCCGGCAACGATTGTTGCCGTTTTCGCCGACGGCAGAGAAGAAAAAATCTGTCAGACTGAAGCCGTTGGACGGATCAGTTATGGGAAAAATCTCATCACGTGGAGCGAAGAGAGTCCGAATATTCGCTGGGCAAACGATGTACACTCCGACGTTTTCATATACGATCTGAGCAAACGGCAATACAAATCGATCACAACGAACGGACATTTTTTCTCGCCGGCGATCTCACCGGATGATAGTCAAATCGCCACCGTTGAGTTCGATTCCATCCGGAAATGCGCTCTGGTTTTATTGGATGCGCAGACGGGTCAAATTCTCCAGCGATTCCCGAATTCGGATAATTACTTCTTCAGAAATCCGTCATTTTCACCCGACAGCAAGCAAATCGTTTTCACGAGACAGCAATTTCAAGGTGTCGCTCTCAGCGTTCTGTCATTAGAGACGGGCGAAGTCACCGACATCCTTCCGGAATCGTTTGAGAACATACAGCATCCGGTTTTTTACGGCCGTTATATTCTTTACGAATCACCTTATTCCGGAATCGATAATCTTTATGCAGTCGATACTGTCAGCCACGAACGTTTTCAGGTTACATCCCGGAAGTTCGGTACATTTTATCCGTGTGTTTCATCCGACGGAAAACGAATCCTTTTCTCCGATTACAACGTAAGCGGCCATTCTCTCGCCGAGATGCCGCTGGATTCGTTAAATTGGAAACCGCTTTCTGCCGTTTTCCGGAATCTTGTAAATTATTCCGAACCCATGATCGCACAGGAACAGGGCATCGGTTTCTTCAACGAAGAAAAACTTCTGAAGAATCGATATGAAATTCGCGATTATCGTCCATTGTCTCATTTGCTGAATGTTCATTCCTGGTATTTTTATCCATCTTCTGTCAATTCGACCTTCGGTGTGATTTCAAACGACTTGCTCAATACGACCGCTGTTTCAGCGTTAATGACCTACAATGCAAATGAAAAATCAGGCGGTTACGAAGCATACATCAGTTATGCCGGTTTGTATTCGATTATTGACGCCGGTCTCCGATATGACAATCGTGTTTCGACTGCAACGACTTTCAGCGAAACCGAAGAAGATTATTGGACTGAACGCGGTTATTCCATCGGTTTCCGCATTCCGCTCGATCTGTCAGTCGATTATCATAATAAATCTCTCGAGGTCAGTACTTCCTTATCATATTTGAGCGTGAATCGCCGCGAAGACACACAATCTGAATTCGACGGCAAAGTCATTCCCGTTTCATTTCAGGCAAATTACACATGGTATGATACGCCAGCGCCGCGAGATATTTACCCTCCACACGCATTTTCCGTTTCATTGTCGACTTCGCATACATTACCCAATTCCGACTCCCGGGCGAGCATCGGAAGCACAACAGCGACCCTCCGTTTCCCCGGCTTCGCAAAGCATCACAGCTTTGGTATTACCGGCACGACGGAATTTCAGTCGGCTGACGATTACCGCTTTGCCAGCGCGGTTCAATTCCCGAGAGGCTATGAAGTTGTAGATTGTAACCGCCTTTACGATGGAGCGCTGACTTATTCTCTACCTCTTTTTTATCCCGATTTCGCGCTTGGAAGCCTGTTTTATCTGAAGCGGATTCGCGCGACCAGTTTCATTGACATTGGCCGGGGTGAGTTAGGCGCAATACAGAAAAATTACACATCCGCCGGATTTGAACTCTGGAACGACTGCCATTTCCTCGACCTGCTTGCGGTGCCGGTCAGTCTTGGTGCCCGTTTCTCTTATCGACTGGACGAAAAAAACTGGCTTATAAATTTTATCTTCGGCATTTAGTTAAAACCAGACGTTTGTCTGTCACGGAAAAATGGCAATTCCAGATTTTTCCGTCTTTAAAAAGCGAAGTCCAGAATGATTGAAACGATATAGACAAGCATCGTCGCATGAATCAACGGCAGTGCTTTCAACGCAGAAGCGGGCGTTTTTTTCGTTATGATCAATCCGTTTGCAATGGAGATCAGCGCGAATCCGAGTAAAAATCCATACCGCGCGATCGCTCCCAGCGAACTGACGAATAGAATCGCCATGATCAGGTGAACCGCCGTTGCGATGCCGATCCATTTAACTGTTCCGTCTATGCCGTACATTGTCGTGACGGTGTTGACCTTTCGCTCGCGGTCGTTGACAATATCCACCAGATCATTGACGCCGAGATGTGCAATGGCTAACGGATAGAAAAACAAAAAGAATAATATCGCGTGAATATCCAAAACACCGACCGTCAGATAACCGACGACCGGAAAAAGCGCAAAATCCATTCGACCGATTAATTGCGCCAGAGGCAGACGCTCCCGACGTTTTTTCAGGTTATAGAACGATTCCAAAGAATAACAAACCGGCATCATTGCCAACACGTACCAGCGGTTCGGTCGGGGCAGAACCATGATCAGAATGAATGTCGTCAGAAAAAACAAACCATCAATGATAATCGCGGTTTTAAAGGAAATCAGGCCAGCCGGAATCGGACGTTGACCGAACGGTCTCCAGTATTTCGTCAGTTTGTCGAATTCAACGTCCCGTTCATCGATTTTATGATCGATGACATCGTTCAACACCATTCCGGCTTCGAATCCGAACAGACCGATCAGCGCTACATGAATCAATTTCGCCCAGGAAAATATCCCGTAATATTGAACAGCAATTAAATATCCCGCCGAAAATAATAGCGGCCACACCGGCACAAAGTGAGCGCGCGTTAAATCCAAAAATGCACGAAATTTCACTCTCATGATAAATCAATCTCCATTGAAAAATACACCAAATAGTCTATTTATCGGAGCTGAAATAAACAAGAACAGTTTCAATCAGCACAGGCTTTGTTTGTCAACTTGAACGTTCCTGTTCGATCACAGTAACAAATTATCCGGTTGTGTATCAAATGCTTGATTGATTACTAATTTTATTCTATTTTGGAATTGCCATGAAAAATGAACCCTTGAAATATACAACGTTAAAAATCGGCGGAATGACTTGCGCTATGTGCGTCAAAACCGTCGAAAATGTCCTTAGCCGGCTCGATGGCGTGGATGAGGCAACGGTCAATCTTGCCACCGAAAAAGCGACCATCGTCTATCGGGGTGGCCGCATCGATTTGACTCAAATCAAAAAAGCAATTGAATCATCCGGATACTATTATCTCGGCGCAGAGGGCGGTGAAACTGAAAAATCTGCTGAAGAAATTCTTGCGAAAGATTTTTGGCTCAAGAAAATTCGCATCTGGATCGGTTTGATTACCGGAACGTTTTTAATGGTCCCGATGTTCGTCGAAATGCATCTTCCGATTTCCATTCACTACCTACAATTGCTAATTTCGACACCGGTATTTTTCTTCCTCAGTTTGCCGATTTTCCGCGCAGCTTTTGTTTCTCTGAAAAATCACAGTCTGAATATGGACGTGATGTATGCGATGGGCATCGGCGTCGCATTTGCCGCCAGCGTATTCGGGACATTCGAGATCGTTCTCACCCACGAATTCATGTTCTACGAAACCGCGATTTTTTTAGCGACATTCCTGATAATTGGCCGGTATTTGGAATCGAAAG
>JAQUKI010000078.1 GCA_028719225.1 Fidelibacterota bacterium
TGTGAGAAGCGTGTCGTTGGTGTGGCTTGTCGTTAATGAATCGAAGGTAATGCCGTCGGCTGAGGAATAGATTACGAATCGGCCGGCGGACGGTTGCGGATCGACATGAATCCTGATCGACGAACTGCCGTGATTCAAAACCATCAAGCCGGTCGGTTGAGGCGGTGGGAGCGACCCGCCGAAAGCATCTGCCAACGCGCCCCAAAGTTCGGGGCGTGTTCCGTCATGTCCGAGCGCCCACATACCGACACCCTGAAGATTTTTCGACTTGGCGAGATTATACTTCAGAGCGATGCTTAAAGAATCGTCATACCAGCATTGACGCCAGTTCGTCGTGTAATATTTGTACCACGGTGTCTGTGAAGTCGCGTCCCAGAGCCTGCCGTAGGTTTGCGCATTGACGACGGCATTGGAAAAGACGACCGATTTTGCGTTCGCGGTTGTTTGTGAATGAGCCTCATCTGTCAAAGTCGGCCAATCGTGGCCGTAATATGGAATTCCGAGAACGATTTTGGCGCCATTGTTACCGGTTTTGCTTAAGTAGGTATTGACCGTGTTTGTGACGTTGATCGAACCGCCGGTGAGCGGCGAATTTGGTCCGGATTGCGTAGAACCCGACCAGTAATAATCGTAACCCATAATGAAAAGCGCGTCGCAGATATTCGCTAACGCATTGTAATCCCACGCGCCGTTCCAATCGACAGCCGGAGTTGCCATTGAAATGTGAGCGTTCGGAATATGAACACGGAAGGAATCGGCTAATTCCTGCATAAAAGCAACCAGGTTGGTCTTTTGTGAAGCGGGCATCGACTCGAAATCGATATTCACGCCATCGCCATTTCCATATTCGACGGCATCGAGCAGATTCATCACACAATCGTGACGATAGGTCGCATTTCCCAGCAAAGTCGCCAGTGTGCCGGAATCAAAAAGCGTCGCGACGAGAACGACGCGAACGCCGTTAGTGTGCGCTTTATTCACAAGAGCCGAAGCCGGCCAGTCGTGCATATTGGTGATACCGCCGGTCGATGTGATTTCCGCGCTGAAATAGGCGATGGTCGTCAGCAGTTGATAATTCAGTGTACTGTACGAGGAGTACAGCCAATAAGGAAGATAGCCGAAGACCTCATGCGTCGTCGTTTTAACGATTCGCGGTTGAAAGTCGGTAATTTCGGAAAACGGGATGGATTCATCGGGAGCCGATTTGACATTCCGGTACAGTTCGGATTCAATATGATGAATGCCCGGATGTTCTTTCATCTGATCGAGCATCTGCGCATTTACAGCAGAAGCGAATGACAGGATGAAAATAGCAGTAAGAAATTTGCGATGTTGAACTTTTATCATGAATAAAACCTGATTGATACAATTAAAAAGCGCTGGATTTTATCACTTTTCCATTAGTCAAACCAGTTTTTTTTCAGGAATTTATGGCAGAGTAAAACTTTTCTAAAGAACAAGAAGTCTAAGCGATTGATGAATGACGAACAACTCATACTGAAATTTTTGAATGGTGACGCGGGTGCGTTCAATACGCTCGTTTGGCGGTGGGAGAAGCCGATATTCAATTTCATCCTTCGGTATATTGGCGACGAGGATGCTTCGAAAGATGTGCTTCAGCAGACGTTTATCCGCGCGTACAAATCGTTGAAGCGATTGAAAGACCGGGAAAGATTTTCATGCTGGCTGTATTCAATCGCGCTCAATCAGTGCCACGACGAACAGAGGAGGCAGCGAAAAAACCACTTTTCCATTGATGATAGCGGTTGTGATGACGATTCCGAATTTAAGGGAAAACGGGTCACGCTCTGGGACGCTGATGCGCGGACAGAGTCGGCGATTCACCATGAAAACATCTCGGAAATTCTCAATCGCGCGCTCCAGCAAATTCCGGCGGAACAGCGGATCGTCATCATCATGAAGGAATATCACGGACTGAAATTCACGGAGATCGAGGAAATTCTCGAAGTTCCGATCAATACGGTTAAATCGCGGATGTATTACGGATTGTCTGCGTTACAGAAAATTTTCAAACAATGGGGAATCGACCGGGAGGTTGTTGGCTATGAAATGTGACGATTTTAAAACAATGATGATCGACGCCATTTATAACGAGATTGCGGATGAGGATCGCAAGCATCTGTCCGTACATATTGTCGAATGCGAAAAATGCCGGGCGGAGTTTTCCGGATTGCGAACGACCTCTCAAACGATGAAAAAATGGGAAGATGTCGAACCGGATATGCATCTGACATTTGTCAAAGAATCACGGTCGTTTATCGGCGATTGGATCGGCAATCTGAAACCGGGCAAAGTAGTATCCGGACTCGGTATCGCTTTCGCTTCGCTTTTGCTGATACTTTCCATCGCTAATTTTCGAATGACGGTTCAGGATGGTAAATATGATTTCCGGATGAGCTTGTTGGGAAAATCGGTTGAACCGGCGCCGGTTCCTGTTCCTGCTCTGACTCCGACTGTCACGCAAGCCGATCTCGAAAAATTGAAATCGGAAAATCTCAAGGCTTTCGTACAGATTCTGGATGAATATGCGAAAAAAGATAAAATCGAAACAGTGACGTTAGTCAGCGAATTATATAAGGAAGTCGAGCGAAACCGTCAAGCCGATCTGAAATTGGTATCGACCGCCGTCGAAGGAGTGCATTACGGCGCCCAGAGACGATCGGACGAGACGGATCGCGCAATCGGTAATTTGATCCGATATGTCAATTTACAATCGGGAGCGCCTCAGCAATGATGCGGCAAGCGATGATGAATTTGAACGAATATAAAGAAGGAATTGTGGGAAAAATGAAAAACCATGGAGCTAATATGAAAATCAATAAAAAATACTTAGCGATTTTAGGCGCGATTCTGGTCATTGCCATTCCAATGACGAGTCTGCTTGTTTCTCAGACAGATGTCAGACAAAAAGAGCAATTGATGCGGGATATCGACGTTATGGAAAATGTTCTGGACGACCTGATCATCATAGAGAGCCCGATGCAATTTAACTTCGGCGATCATGTTCGCGGTATTTATCTCGACGGATTTGGGCTTTTGTTCGATGCTGAAAGCTATGGCATGTACGACCTGTCAAACTATATTCGTAAGACGATCAAAAAGATACCAAAAATCGATGTGACTACCGATAAAGAAGAGAAAATTGTTGTCGATGTGGATATCGATAACGAATCGGAATCTGATGACGAAGAGAAAACACCGGAGCAGATCATCGAAGAAACTAAAAAATTGCTCACCCAGTTTTTTATCAATTACGCCAGTTCGGTCAAATCACTTGGTCCGAATGACCGTATCTGTGTGAACATCAGGGTTGGTAACAAAGGCCGTATTTCAAGCGGAGAAAAGGACGCGGGAATGCTAAGTCAATTACGAGCCACGGCTCTTGTCAGCGACCTGACAAAATTCCGTCAGGATAAAATTGATGAAACAGCGATGATCAGTAAAATCCAGTTCACAGAATCGACTGGCGGCAATAAAGCAGATCGGGAAATTGAAGTCATGAGCAAGATATTTGATTCGGCGATGGGAAAATCCGGAAATGAAAAGTTATACACATTGACCGGAGGCACCAGCGGACTGTATTTGGATAATTATGGCGTTTTATTCTTTTCTCCGGCTGAAATGTTGAATATGGATATAAACATCATCGTTGAAAAAGGGCTTGCCAGAGCCGAAAAGGCAATGAGAAAAATTGATCGACGAATGAGAGAATTCGACGAACAGATGAGAGAATATGATGAACGGATGAGAGAATATGATGAGCAAAAGAGAAAACTCGAAAAACGTTCATCCAACAATCAATTGGATAGTGAAGAATCCATTCTTCCACCTGTACCGCCCGTTCCTCCGGTCCCGCCGGTTTCTTCGGATGAAGATTCGGAGACAATGGATATTAAGGTTCAGTTTGATCGCCAATCTAAACAAACACAGGCTCAGAGAGATTCGGTTCTTAATAAGTTGAAAAATGACATCATCGAAGTCGTCGGACAATACGGACACACTCTTCGAAAAATTAAAGATTCGGAGTGCATTGTGGTTGCTGTCGATCTGAACAACCGTTTGTCGGATGATGAAGCGAAACGCATGTACTTCAAATTCAATAAATCCGACGTGACGCGATACAACCGTGAAGAGATCACTTTTGAAGCTTTTAAGGAGACAGTAAAAGTCTGGAATAAATAAAAATCATTCCAAATCCACAATCAAAGACGTTCCGTCTGTCAAATGGCGGAACGTCTTTTACTTTTATTCAACCGTTTATCTTGTATCAGGTTACTTAATACGGTTGTTTTATTCGGATGTATGGAATTCCTTCAATTGCCGTTTATAAATAGTCCTCATGTTAAAGAAGAACGATTGATAATCCGCTGACTGAAAATCCATAAACGCCCATTGATAAGGGAAAAAATTACCCTTTTCATAATGCAGAGCCATATCCGCGTAGATGCCCGATCCGATGGAAATTTTATGGATTCCGTATTTTGCCGATGCGAGAACGATCTTGTCATAATCCATGTATCCGACATCGAGATTCACTTTGCGACTTTTACCGAAAGCATATCGATCTTCGATCGAATTGGTTACCAATTTAGCCCGGGCGAGTATATCAGGCGAGACGAGTTCCTTAAACGAATAAAACCGTCGGAAAATCGGCGTGCTCATTTCGGCGTCATAGTAAGTCGTCATAGTAAATGGAAAGTCCTTACTGACGGAATCGATCGGACTGAAAGTGTCTTCGGCGTCGGTCATCGCTTTTTCCAATAGGTTCCTATCGGAATATAATGCGCCGATAAAGAGTTTGATCGGTTTCGGAAGTGAAGGTATCATCGTTCGATTGAATCTGTGATTTTCGGATTGACTTCCTTTTCTCTGAGCATATTTTCTGTGAGAGCAATTTCTGCATGGCGCACGATTTCCGGTGAGACACCGAAATATCTTTCCGCGAGTACGCCGATGTCTTCTTTGAAATTGCATTTGTGTCGCGTGTGGCCGACGATTTGTTGCATGTAATGATTATGAATATAGAGAAAACCGTTTTCATCGCGTTTCGATAGACAAATGCCGGACATTGACTTCCAGTGGAACGAATCGTTCCAAAAACTGACAAAATCCGTGAGTTCAGTCGATTTCTTCTGAAATGAATAGCGCCATTTAAGTCGGGCGCCTTCGGTTGTCCAAAGTGAATAAGTGCCAGTAACAGGATCCAACGGTAAAACCGGATTTGTCGAATCGATTTCTAACGGTTGATAAAGCAGATACCCGGGATCGAGCAGGAATTCCCTGCTGTCAAATTTCAAAATGAGTGCGCAGTGTGAGTTCTTTCCGGCCTTCATATCCATTATAACGACGCTGGTTTCATAATCGAAATAGTCGAGAATTGTCTTCAGAAAATATGTCAACGAAAAACAAGTGCCGCCGAATCGGAATCGGTCATAATCATCGATAATATTTATCGGAAAGCGGTAGGGAGAATCGTCCCATCGTTCGTTTAGTCTGAGAATTTTACTAAGGTTTTCATATGGAAATTTTGAAAATGCTCGAAGGATTTTTACAACGTGCGTGAGAGATTGTCGGTCGATTTGGAGAGTGTTTTTTCTGACGAAAAAATCGGCTGATTGGAAGTGATTTCTTGTGTCGAATCGGCTCAGGTCGATCATGGTGTAAATTATATCGTTCCAGATGAAAAGGCAAAGGTTGATTGTGGGCTGATTGAGTTGATTAGGTTTTTTATGAGGAACTGGATTTAGGAAGCAGTAACCAGTAACCCGTGAACAGTGAGCAGGAAGCAGGAATCCTGGAGTAAATATTTCAGGCGGAGAAGATACTTTTATAAAAAAATCCGTGTGATGGGTGACGCGAATATATTTCAAAATGGGAAAATTTTTCTTGAATATAATGATTTGAATTGATAATATCCATCGTGAGTCAAATACACAGTTCTTTCTAAAAATTTAGACAAGCAACTCTCAGAAGCGGCTTCCAACAGCACTTAGAAACGGTTGAAATGGATGTGCTTATTTAAATT
Source organism: Fidelibacterota bacterium (assembly GCA_028719225.1). Lineage (GTDB taxonomy): Bacteria > Fidelibacterota > UBA2242 > UBA2242 > UBA2242 > 0-14-0-20-45-22. The sequence goes on from JAQUKI010000078.1 coordinate 6,047, forward strand.
AATTCTGCAACGGAATTTCAACAGATTATTGAGATGACAGACGACAATCCTATTTTTTTCTTTCAACATTTAGTAAATATTTTCGTGACGATTATGTGTCCGCGCTATAATTAAAAAGTATAAAAATGAAGATGATTACTAACCATAAAAGAGGAGAAAAGTTATGAAGAAGTTGTTAGTGCTAATGTTGGTTTTCGCTGCATTTGGATTTGCAGCACAGGCCAATATTGACGGTGATGTGCTACTAACCGTACCGAATGAGGAAGGTATGGCTCCTAAATCAGCTATCACTAACAGTTTTACTGTTGGTACGAGAGCTACCACGGAGGTCATACGTGATATGTGTACGGGTAGCGATTTTGACGCTGATGGAAAAAAAGAAGTATTGTTAGCTTCTTATGATGGTGGCGGCAAAGCATACGTTTACGAAATCACCGGAGATAACACGGCCGAATTGATGTTCGAAACTAAAGGTTTTGGTTCTGCGTTATCTGCTGCCTGTCGCGACGTCAGATTTGGCGATCTGGATGGAAATGGCAAACAAGAACTGATCGTAAGCATTAACTCGGCTAACGTTGCAATCGGCGGCCTTTGGGTTTATGAATACGATACTGTTGGTGATTCCATGAGAGCGCCTGTTCAAATATTAAGCAGTCTCGTAACCGGTGACCGCTGGTATGTTGAAAATATGACCATCGGTGATGTGGATGGCGACGGTGTTCAGGAAATTATTTTTGGAAATAATGGTAATTCTAACGCCAAAGACAATTTCTATATTGCTTCTGTGGATTCAGGTGATTTTGCTTCGGGTAAAGTTAGAACAAAAATTGAATTCACCCATGGCAAATCAAGCGCGACATTCCCGGCCGGCGGTTCACCTTACGGTGGTGTCATAGCAGATATGGATGGCGATGGTCACAAGGAAGTGCTTTTTGCCCCTTGGGACATGGGCGCATTGTTTATTGTAGAGGCTGATTCAGCTAACCATTATTCCGCACTCAATTATATCAAAGTCGATCTGGATGCTCGTGATGATTTTGCGTTCTATGATTTTGCTCCGGCTGATCTGGATAAAGATGGACGTGATGAGGTCTACATTTCGATGTATGATGCAGGCGCTTTGTATGTAATTACCTGTCCGGTTGGTACGGAACTAAGTGCATTGACCACTGCGAATGTTCATCGGTTGGAACCTATGGGAGGATCCGGTGGAGTTTGTACGCAGATAGGTGATTTCGACGGTAATGGAAGAATGAATATTTATGCCTCGAATGGCGGGTCAACCATCACCGTGCACGAGCATCAAGGCGGAGATCCCACGGATGTGAAAAACTGGATCAAATTGAATTCGTTGACCGATAGCAATTTTAATGGTATTTACGGTATGCGTTATGCGGGCGATCTGGACGGTGATGGCTACGATGAGATATATGCCGCCAACACAGGCACCGTATCTACCGCAAGAGCGGTAGCCATTGAAATGGATTATGAATATCTGGATCTTGCGTTGACATTTGATGATGCCAGTGATGTAGCCAACTGGAGCCATTGGGATGAAGCAAATGGGTGGACGGTAGAAGCTTGGGGCGCTGACAGCACGCTGGTTCTTTCCGACGGTGGCTATGGTTTTATCGCCAAACGTCCGGTAGTCGCAACTCCCGGTTGGATATACAAATTATCTGTCGATATTAAGACCAGTTTATGGACTGGTGCAAGCAATGTGCTGGAACTTTCCGTACAGGGGCTTGGAAATGATAATGTCAAATATTCCTGTATCTCAGATGGCGTATGGACAAAATATACCATAATCGGTGTTGCGGAATCGGATAGCGGCTATATTCGAATAGGTGGTTCAAAATCTGGTACGGTTGACACTGTATTTGTCGATAATGTGATCTGGGATGAAGGATATCTGGATGTTTTTCCCTCATCCGATGTTGCCACTGCGCGTAAGGCAGTTATTGGTGACACGCTTGCCACAATTGGTACTGTTACAACTACTACAAATTACGGTACATCGGGTCCTGTTTACATACAGGATGGGTCAGCTGGTATCGCTGTCTATAATTATGCTGCGGCCCAAAATGTTGCCCTTGGAGATGAGATTCTGGTCATCGGCAAAATGAAGGACTATAATGGCTTACTGGAGATTGATCCCGTAATTGATTATATCGTTTTGAGCAAAGACAATGTTGTTGAACCGACGATAATCACAGCACTCGATATGGCAGACAGAGAGACCTATGAAGGTATGCTCGTCACCATCGAGAAATGTGACACGACCGATGCAGGGATTCTCTGGCCGGCAAGCGGATCAAATAAGGGATTCAATTTAAAAGACGACGTAGATTCAACCTTCTATTGCTATATCGATAAAGATACTGATATTGACGGTTCACCGAAACCAACAGCTTGGCCTTTGGATATAAGTGGGATTGTAAGTGATTACAACGGCGCTCAACTTATGCCGAGAAGTTTGGCTGATATTAAACCTTCAAACCAAGCGCCCGGCGCATTTACAATCGTGAGTCCGGCTGACGAAACGGTGATCACTTCCCTTGTCGATCCTAATATTAAGAAGGTTCTTATCGGTGCTGATTCCGTTATGGTTCTCTTTACAAACTGGACAAAAGCAGTAGATCCAGATGCGGGCGATATTGTTACATATCAGATGATGATTTCCCCGGAAGGGCCGGAGGAAGAATTAGTCACTCTGGATACTTTCCTCTATATTCCCCTGAACGAAGAAAAACCTTGGGAAATGAATGGAAGTTATGAAGTATTTGTCGTCGCAACAGATATATTAGGCGCATCGGCAAATAGTGATACCATATCGATTACGTTTGACTTCCCTTCTCCACCGGAAATTATTTATTCGGATGTAGTCCTGCTTGGCGGTTCACCGAAATTATATGCGCTGTTCAACATGCCCGTTGAAAAGGTTGCCGTTGCGAACTTTATGATTCTCGATCAGAACGCGTTAACTGTTACTGCGCCGACCGATGTTGACAGCATCGCACCAAATGCCGTGTTGATTTCGGGGGATTTAACCGAGGGAAATCGTATCGCGCTTGCATATAATGGTATTGTTACAACCGGTGGCGCTGTTTCCACGGTTGATACCATTGATGCGGGTGAAGTATTGATCCCCTTCAGCGCCAATCATCCGGAAGATGCCGCCAAGGTCATTGCTAATTTTGAAACGACTGTAGGTAGTTTTCTGGATCCGAACTATTCAGGTTCAACGACAGGCCTTCAGGATTCATCGAAGTTTGAAGTTTCCGCTGATGCGGCTTATCGCGGAACAAAATCCGGTAAGATGACTTTATGGGATAATCCGGCGGTGAGTGGCGGTTGGTACGTGCGTGACTTATATGGTTATCCTTTCACTTATACGGTGAAGACCAGTTCAAAGATCATGTTTATGGTCAAAGGAACGAATGCCAATGTTGAAATGCGTCTTTCTGTTAAGGATACCGGTTACGAGCAAGGTCCATGGACCCGTGTATCGCTCAGTGAAGACGATTGGCAGGTGGTCAGTTTTGACCTTCCCAATGATAAAGCTGAAGGTTGGGTCAATGGAAATGGTATTGTTGAAGGCTCGACCGTCGTGATCGAAGGCATTCACATGCGCTGTTCCGAAGATGTGGATGTCGTTTTGTATATCGATGAATTTACCGAAAGACAGCTCTACATACCTCGCGACGTGACATTTAAAGTCAATATGAGCTACTGGACGAAGTTAGGCAAATTTAATCCGGCGACTGATTCGGTCGATATAGCCGGTTCGTTCAATAACTGGGGCGGAAATTCTATAGTGCTGTCCGATGCTAATGGTGATACAACTTATGACGTTACGGTGCCGGGATTTTATCCTACATCGAGTTTGTCATTCAAATTTCGCATCAACGGCAGTTGGAATGACGCCACATGTGAATTTCCAATGGGCGGTGCTAACCGTACATACGTTGTACCGGATTCAAACAGTGTCTATTCTGCTTGGTACAATGATCAGGTAGATCCGGGAGAGGGTATTGCTGAAGCAGGATTGTTGCCGACAATCTTTGCTCTGCACCAGAACTATCCGAACCCATTTAATCCGATCACAACCATCAAGTATGATTTACCTAAGGACGCGCATGTTCGGATCGTGATCTATGATATGATGGGTCATGAAGTTCGGACGCTGATAAATTCCAATCAGCAAGCCGGATATCAGGCAATTCAGTGGAATGCATTGAACAATCAAGGAAAGCAGGTCAGTTCCGGTTATTACATATATGTGATGCAGGCTGGCAACTTTCTTAAGACTCAAAAAATGATTTTACTGAAATAGTACAGTACAAATCAAATCGGAAAAAAGGCTGTCTTCGGGCAGCCTTTTTTTATTCTTACTAAGTGATATGTAAT
>JAQUKI010000079.1 GCA_028719225.1 Fidelibacterota bacterium
GCATTAGCGATTTCATACCGGGTTATCGTCGCGGTTGGCTTTCGGGCACAGGATATTGTCAACCTGAAACACTGGGACGAACGCGTGGTTTTCGTCGAAAATAAACAGTACGCCAAAGGCATGTTTTCTTCTGTGAAAGTCGGCGCGGCGCAGGTAAAAGCCCCGCGGTTTTTCATCGTACTTGGCGACCAGCCGCAGATTCCGCTTGTGGTTTATCAGCAATTGCTTTCGGCTAAATCGGCCGACGTTGTTCAACCGGCTTTCCTGGGGAAACACGGGCATCCGATTTTACTCAGCGAGAATGTCAGGCAAGCGATTCTGGCCGCCGATGAAAACGATCCAGCGATCAACTTGAAAACGGTTCTCGAGCCGTTCCGGAAACGATTGGTCGAGGTCAGTGAGCCGGGTATTTTGGTTGATATGGATACGCCGGAAGATTATAACATCATTTCCCGATTTTAAAAAATGCCTACAACTGATACAGAGAGCATCCGTCCGGTTTGAGAATCTGCCGGAAAAGAGTATCTGTTACTTTGACTGTAAATTGGTTCTCCGGCAACCTCGCGACCTTGATTTTCCACCTCGGGATATTAAAAAACAACCTGCGGACATTAAAAAAGAATCTCGCGACCTTGAAATACAAGCTCCAGATGTTGAAATTTATGGAATGGACCTTGATTTTTAACCTTCCGACCTTGAAAAATAACCAATTTTCCTAGTAAAACATCCACGAGTCCTTGATTTATAACCAATCGTCCGTATAAAATAACCATGATTCCTTGATTTATAACCATTCGTCCTGGTAAAACAACCATGAGTTCTAGAAAATCAACCTCGCGATATTGATTTTTAACATCCGCCCCCTGTTGAACCCGGGGGGCTATTTCACGAACACCACCTTTTGCATGGTGATACAATTACCCGACTGTAACCGGACAATATACATACCGGCACTCAGATTTTGCGGCTGCCAGGTTGTCGAATAAGCGCCTTTAAGAGCATAAGTGTTGATAAGAGTCTCAACCAACTGCCCGCGCAGATTGTAAACTTTCAGAGTAGCCTGACCATCTTCGGATAATCCGTAACGGATGGTCAAACGTGGATTGAATGGATTAGGATAAGCGGATTGTAAGCCAAACACTAACGACACCTGCGCATCCTCGACCTCAACCTCCTCATGCCAGGTGATTTTCCCGCAGTAATCCACATCCGCCAGACGATAGCGATAGGTCGCACCCGAAACAACCGCCGCGTCGGTGTAGGCATACTCATGCGCTTCGGAAGCGCTGCCGTGCCCGGCGATGGATTTTGTGTCAACGTATGAAGCGATCTGTGACCATTCAGCGGGCAAATCATGATTTGCCCCTACGGTTTTTCTTTGGATGATAAAGCCGAGGTTTTCGGTTTCGGACTCGGTTATCCATGTCAAAACGACTGCTCCAGCCTGATATTCAGCCTTGAAAGCCGTCAGCTCGACCGGCAGCGAGTTGTCGCTCTGATTGGAGCCAATGCCAAATTGTGAGAAACTCGTGAGACCGGTGCGATGCACGATTGGTACGCTGTTCGAGCCGGTTCCGGCGCTGTGCGAACCACTTACACTCCAGGCCGACCCGGCATCGGCACGTTTCAGCAGATGCAGATCGGTATAGTCCGAAATACCACCGAAACTCGTGGCGGTCAAATCCAGGCTGTAAGTTCCGCCGCTCAGTCCGCCTCCGGATGTCAATGTCCAGTATCCATCCGAAGCGACTTTATTGATTTCGTAGGAACCGTCAGTAATTGGCAGACCGGTATTGCCGGGATCGGATGCAGTAAAAGTCGCCAGCAGCGTGCCGCCGGAAGTCGGGGCGACTGTAAAACTGACATTCGCCGGACGATAATAGGTTGCCGTTCCTACCGGAAACAGGACATCGGAAACAGTCGATGCCGCGAACCAGCGTTTGAGGTTGCCGATTATCGTGCCGCTGGTGCGGGACAGCGAACCGGTCGAACTGGCATTCGAACCGATTGTCAGGGTATTACTCCCGGTCGTGATATTTCCCTGAGTCATGGTAAGAGTACCGTTGGCTTTGAGATTGCCACCCAGCGTAACGCCGCCTGAATTATTGATCGTGACATTGTTTATAATGTCGGTGGAAGGAACTTCATAGCCGGTTGTGACACCGGTCGAACCGGTATATTCGAGGTTCACCGAACCAGTAAAACTTGGATAGGTCGATACGCTGCCGGCCGCGCGGGAAATGGTTTTATCATTCGCAACAGTCACATTATTTGTCGAATTATTAAGAACGCCGTTTGTCAGATATAATGTCGCGGTGATTATGGTAGCTGCAGTAAGAGAAACCCCAGAAGCATTGTCAATTTCAAAATCATTTACAGATGACGGCAAGCCGTTTCCCGTGACCTGTGCAGCGGTTCCGTTATAGACATAATTAGCTGTCGATGAAAAACTGCGTGTGCCGGAATTCTGAATATTCCCGGTAGCACCGGAAGAAGTGATTCCGACTGCCGAACCAATCTCAAGCGTCGTACCGCTATTCACATAAAAACTCCCGGGGCCCGTGATTGTGAATGCACCGGTTTTCAATGTTCCGCTCGTAACAGTTAAGGTTTTTTCAGAATTTATTGTGACGGTATTGATTAATGAAATCGGGAAAGAATTCGATCCGCTTGACCAATTAATAGAGGCATCCTGCACCTCTCCCCGCACTCCAAACTCATTTGTTCCATTTCCGCTGCCTGTGTTTCCGGAGTAAGAGTATAATCTGACATTGTAGAGATACGCTCCGTACGAACCGTTGTTGTTGAATACATTATCTGTAATATAGGGACAGGTGTTAGGAACGTAATCTGATGTCGCGTAAATCCCGTCCAATGTATTATTGGATATTGTATTGTTTGTGATCGTTGGAGTAGTATCATGAATCCGTATTCCATAACCTGCGCTGTATTCACAGGTGCTGTGTGAAATAGTATTTCCACTCCAACTGCCGCCGTTAAAATAGATCAAGGCGTTGTAACTTGCAGAAGCATTTCCGCCATACTGCAGACAGGCATAATCAAAATACCCGTTTCCATTATAGCCTCCGGAGGAAAAATATAGATTGATTCCTTTCCAATCACCAGCCGCAGGAGATGTTGCGGCACCATCCCCATTCGTGTCTCCTCCTTTGGTATCATCCTTGATGGAAGTGAAAACAACATTTGCCTCACTTGTTCCATTGACATCAATTGCTCCATAAATGATAAATTCACCGGCGGCATTCAACTTGATTATAGTTCCTTCGGGAATTGTCAGTGTATCTTCGTCCTCAACTGCAACAGCGCCTAAAATAATAAATGGAAAAGTAGATATACCCTGTGTCCATGTAATGCTTTCCGAGGCCGTCCCGGATATTCCAAATCCGTTTGTTCCATTTCCGCTGCCTGTGTTTCCAGAGTAAGAACTCAATCTGATATTATTGAGATACGCTCCGTACGAACCATTGTTGTTGAAAACATTATTGGTAATTGTTGGACAGGTGTTAGGAAGATAATTTGCGGTAGCGTAAATCCCATGCGATGCGTTGTTGGAAATGGTATTGTTTGTGACGGTTGGGCTGGTATCATAAATCCGGATTCCATAGCCTGCGCTATATTCGCAAATACTGTGAGTAATGTAATTCCCGCTCCAGCCGCCGCCGTTAAAATAGACCAGGGCGTTGTAGGCCTCAGAAGCATTTCCGCCGTATCGCAGACGGGCATAATCAAAGTATCCTTTTCCATCATAGCCTCCGGAGGAATAGTACACATTGATTCCTTTCCAATCCCCGGCAGCAGGAAGGCCGCTTGACCCTGTAATCGTTTCTCCATACGTGTTATCGTTCATTGAAGTAAAAACAATATTTGCCCCTGAAGTTCCGATGGCGTTTATCGTACCGTAACACACTATTTCGGTACCAGGTGCAAATTTAACAACCGAACCGGCTTCGATGGTAAGTGTGGTATTGTCTGCAATTGTAACAGTACCCGAAATATAGTGTGTGCCTGTAGTCCATGTTCCAGAAACATTACCACTACTGTGTGTTTCGTAGCCGAAAAGCGTGACAACACATGCAAAGAATATCACGTAAAGCAAGGCGCCGATTTTTTGTATCATAAATTCACTCTCCCTTTACTAAAATCATATAAGCGACGGAGATATTATTGAGCCATCGTGTAATTTCCTATATGTCGCACTTCCCAAATCATGATTTAGGAAATCAATACGATAATGAAACCGGTCAGTTTACTTTTGCCGAATCCTATTGATATATTCTGAAGGTGTTTGCCCGTTAATCGATTTAAAGACACGATTAAAGGCCGAACGGGAGTTGAATCCGACCATAAGAAACAATCTATTGATCTTGACATCCTCGATGCTATTGTCGATCAATTTCATTGCGGCCACGATCCTGTATTCATTGATCAATGATATGAAATTCTTACCATAAATCTCATTAACGACAAGCGAAATCTTGCGTGCAGGAATATGAATTTTATTTGCAAACATGCTGATATGCAAATCAGGATTCAGATACAATTGATTAACACTTAGATATTCGTCGATGACAGTCTTAATGTCATTCTTTTCGTTTTCGGAGATTACTGGCTTTAAGTCCGGACCACGATGATTGTTCAATTTATTCGAAATCCTGTTAATCCGTGATTGCAGGACGATCAGGTTTTGTTTGAAACAGATATAGATCGCTAAAACAATAATCGGCGCGGTCAGGAGCATATCGGCAATCTTTTTCTCATTACTCGTCCAACTGGAAATTAACGCAAGAAGCACGACCACACCCTCATAGAAAACAACTGCAACAATATAAAAGAAGATATATTTAGCGAGCAAGATTTCCATGAGACTACACTTAAAACTTTTCCGGGTAATTTGGATCAGTCGCAACGTCAGAATAACATAGATGATGGTTTGCAGGTAATAGGCTGGTATAACAATCCACTGGAAGATCGTAAAAGCCGGAAGATTTTCTACTTTTTCCGAGAGATGAAAGCTCGCAAACCGCAGTTTATCGACAAAATCGAGCGGATAGTAAAGGATTGCCAACAAAAAGAAAATCATTGTCGGGAGTACCATGTATATCCATAATGACGGACGATGAACATCGCGACCATTATATACCAGATCCCGCGAATAGGCATAGATCAACGGATAAATCGCCAGATTAGCCCAGAACATTATTGGGAGAAGATATTTGACCGTGAATGGATTACCGCTATATAACAAATCGTCGATAATAAAAACCACCATCGTCACGATCATGGCAAGTTTTAAATACAGGCGTGGCTTCGTCCGGAAACGTTCGATTTGCAGAAGAAAAAAGAAAAGTGCCAGAATGAGAACAACAAAAACGATTGTCAGAACATCGATCAGGGAAAACAAATCAAGTCCTTCATCTTTTTGCGGGCCACAACACTCGCCCTATGATTTTTTCTATTGAATTCCCAAATGAGAGTTTTTCCATTTCGAATTTCCCGTTTAACATAACATAAAGAAACAAAATGAAATTCATTTAAAAGCCACTATTAGTATAGGAATTATTATGTTAGCCAGCAACAGGTTTTTCAGAATCTTTCCGTCGATTTTGCGTACAATTTGTGACGTATTTTACAAGATTTCCTCTTGGTTCACGTCCGTCATCTTTGTAAACTGTCAGAGTGAGCAAAGAATAATTGAAAATTAAGCGAGAATGAAATGGATACTTTATTAGAAAAAATAAACCCGATAACCGCTTCCGGTCAGGCCTGTGTGCTGGTGACTATCGTTGAGAATGCCGGCGCAGCGCCGGGTAAAGTATCTTTCAAAATGCTGGTTTTGCCGGATTGTAAAACCTACGGAACCGTCGGTGGTGGAAGTATCGAGGCGGCAGCAATTCGGGATGCTGCAAAGATTTTCCAATCACAAAAATCAGAATTGAAGAGATACGATCTGGAATCGCTTGGCATGTGTTGCGGCGGCAGTTCGACGCTATTTTTCGATTATTTTCCGGCGGTGCGCACTTTGCTGATTTTCGGCGGCGGCCACTGCGGGCAGGCGCTCTATAAAATGGCGCCGCAGGTTGGCTTTCGCGTCCGGGTTTTCGATAATCGCCCGGAACTGCGGCCGCAATTTGTTGAAGCGGATTTGACTCTGTGCGACTTAGCGAAATTGCCGACGGAATCATTTCCAAAAACCGATTGCTATGCCGCGATCATGACATACAACCATCAATTCGATTACACCGTTCTGCGACAACTGCTGACCTGCGGAAAGTCATTCGAGTATATCGGTTTGATTGGTTCAGCCAACAAGGTCAAGGAAATTCACAAGCAATTAGCATCGGAAAATATCACCATTCCGGAACAATTTTATTCGCCGATTGGGTTGAACATCGGCGCCAAAACACCGGCCGAGATCGCGGTGGCAATCATGGGTGAGATCGTCGGCGTAGTGAATAAAACCGAGACGGATTCTTTGAGGAAGAAGGTTTAGTTAACCGCGGAGATTCAATTAAAAATCTTCTCTACCATTTTTCCGAAGAAACAATTATCTTTGTAATTGATGTCCGGTAAACCAAAAAACGAATTGAATTATGTCGGCCGACCAATCGTCAGAGTAGATGCCGCCGATAAAGTTTGTGGCGCGGCAAAGTATATCAACGACATTGAATTTCCCGACCTGCTGATTGGCATTACCATTCGCTCGACCCGTCAACGGGCGCGAATCCTGAAGATGAATGTTCCGATGCTTCCGCCCGATGTAACATTCGTCACCACGGATGACATTCCCGGTGAGAATTACGTCACGCTGTTCAACAAAGACCAGCCGTTGCTGGCGAAAGAGGTTGTTAATTACCTCGGCGAACCGATTGCGCTATTAGCCGGAACCGATGAAGATGCGTTACGGAAACTGGCAGCGCAAATCCAGATTGATTACGAAGATTTGCCGGCAATTGATTCGATCGAAGATGCATTGTCAGGCAAATTGCCGCCGATTTATGGCGATGACAACGTTTTTAAAAGTTACGGCTACATCAAAGGCGAACCGGGTAACGCATTCGCGGAAAGTGCATTCATATTCGACGATACTTTCCATACCGGTTACCAGGAGCAGGCATACCTTGAGACACAGGGCGTAGTCGCTTTTCCCTACCGGAATGGTGTGAAAATCGTCGGTTCAATGCAGTGTCCGTTTTACGTTCAGAAGGGGCTGTCGCCGGCGTTGAAACTTGACCCGCATGATATTGTCGTCGAACAAGCAATCACCGGCGGAGCATTCGGCGGCAAGGAGGAATTCCCTTCGTTGATTTCCGGGCACGCCGCGCTTCTGGCATTAAAAAGCGGTAAGCCGGTGAAGATTACTTACGACCGGCATGAGGACATCAGTGTGACGACCAAGCGCCACCCGTCGAAAAGCATACGTCGGATTGGGTTCGATAAAAATCATCATATTACCGCGATGGACATCGATTTTGTCCTGAACGGCGGAGCCCACAGCACACTTTCCCAGGTAGTTCTGGCGCGCGGGGCGTTGGGTTCACCGGGGGCTTATAAATGCGACAACATCCGCATGCTGTCGCGGGCGGTGGCGACCAACCAATTGCCATCGGGCGCATTTCGCGGTTTTGGCGCACCGCAGGCGTTCTTCGCCATTGAAGCTCAGATGAATCATGCCGCGTACCGGATGAATATCGATCCGTATTCTCTGCGGAAGAAAAATATTCTGCGGCTTGGCGACCGCACCGCGACCGGCCAATTACTCAAAGAATCGGTCGGCCTGGAAAAAGCGCTGGACGCTGTCGCCGAACGTACCAATTTCACTGAAAAGTATAACCAATACCGGGTTCAGCTGCACAACGGCCAGCCACTGAAAGGCATCGGATTAGCGACATTCTTCCACGGCTGCGGTTTTACCGGCAAAGGCGAGGAACTCATCAAAGCGACCGCCTCTGTCGATTATTCAAATGAAACCGGTGTGCTGATCCGCATCGCCACGGTCGATATGGGACAGGGTATGAACACCGTCATGCGCCAGATCGCGGCTGACGCGCTGGCTTTACAGATCGAGCGGGTAATTGTAAATATTCCGAATACGGCCGAAGTGCCGAATTCAGGGCCGACGGTGGCTTCGCGCACGACCATGATCGTCGGCGGATTGATCTGTCAATGCTGTGCCGATTTATTGAAGCAGGTCGGTGCCACTGCGGAAAAACGCGATTTTGCCGAAAAGGTCAATATGTCGAATATCAAAATCCTCACCGCAACCCGCGATTACCGCGTGCCGGACGATGTCGTCTGGGACGAGGATAAATTCATCGGCGATGCCTACCCGATCTATTCATGGGCGGCGGCGGTTGTAGAAGTCACGGTCGATCCGGTTACGTTCGAAGTGACGGTCGATAAGATCACGGCGGCCCATGACATCGGCAAAGCCATTAATCCGGTACTGGTCGAAGGCCAGATTGAAGGCGGTTCCCTGCAGGGGCTGGGTTATGCTTCGATAGAAGTCATGACGGAAACCGGCGGGCGGTTGAACCAGGCCAGTTTCACGGATTATATTATTCCTACGACGCTGGATACGCCGGAGATGGAGACGATTATCCTGGAAGAAACGTACTCACGCGGACCGTTCGGGGCCAAAGGTGTCGGCGAACAACCCTTGGTCGGCATCCCGGCGGCTTATGTCGGAGCGGTCGAAAATGCGCTAGGCGTCGAATTTGGCGAGATACCCCTGACGCCGGAAATTATTCACCGCAGAGTGCACAGAGAACGCAGAGAAAATACTAATTACTGATTAAAATGCGAACACGGGAAGAGTTAAATAAGATTACCGAGAAGATTATAGGGGCAGCGATAGAAGTTCATCGCAACTTAGGGCCGGGTTTACTGGAATCAACATACGAAACCTGTCTGTTGTACGAATTAACACTGTTAGGGATGAAAGTAGAATCTCAAGTAGCCTTACCGGTGATTTACAAACAGGTAAGACTTGATTGCGGATACCGGATGGATTTATTAATTGAAAACGAGATAGTGGTTAAATTAAAATCCGTCGAAACTCTGCTACCGATTCATACAGCCCAGAATCTTTCTTATCTTAAACTTTCTAATAAACCTTTAGGACTTCTCATCAATTTAAATGTCGATAATCTTATCGACGGAATTCATCAAATTATTAATGACTGATAATAAGAATAAAATAAAAAATCTCTCTGTGTCCTCTGAGGTGAGTCTTTCTGTCAATGGCATGTCCCGCACTCCGAAGGCTTCCCCCTCCACGCGACTGCTTGACTACTTACGTGACGAACTCAAACTTACCGGCACAAAAGAGGGTTGCGGCGAAGGCGAATGCGGCGCGTGCATGGTTCTGGTGGACGGCAAGGCGGTGAATTCCTGTTTATTTCTGCTGGGGCAATGCAATGGTCGGGAAGTCACGACGATTGAAGGTATTGATGCCCCGAAATTGTTCAAAGCCTTCGAAGAAACCGGCGCAGTGCAATGCGGTTTCTGCACGCCGGGATTCATCGTTTCGGCTTATGCCCTGCTGCAGCAAAATCCTCATCCAACTGTCGCCGAAATCAAGGAGGCGCTTTCGGGGAATCTGTGCCGATGCACTGGGTATAAGAAGATCGTTGAGGCAGTGGAAAAAGTGACGGGTAACGGGTGACGAGTGACGGGCAGAGTCCGATGACAACAATAAAATCACATAAAGATCTGGAAGTTTGGATGAAAAGTATTGCACTGGTTTCGGAAGTCTATACATTGACCCGCGATTTTCCAAAAGAAGAATTATTCGGAATTACATCCCAAATCCGCAGAGCCGTTATTTCTATTCCAACTAATATTGCCGAAGGCGCGGGACGAAACTCCAAGAAGGAATTTATCCAGTTCTTATTTATTTCCTTGGGATCGTTAAGCGAATTGGAAACTCTGCTTATCATCGCAAATAACCTTAAGTTCATAGATGATATTTCCAATTTGAATACGGAATTAACGTCCATTCGCCGGATGTTATTAGGTCTGATTAATTCATTGAAGAGTAAATAGAATGTCCATCTCTTTAACCGGTCACCCGTCACTTGTCACCTGTCACCCGTCACCTGTCACCCGTCACTTGTCACCCGTCACCCGTCACTTGTCACCCGTTACCCGTCACTAAATCATGTGGTATAGCAAACTAAAATTCCTATCTCCATCAACCAAGGCCGAAGCACTTGACCTGCTAAGCCAAACAGCGGCACAGCCGATTGCCGGGGGAACAGATCTGCTGGTGCAAGCCAGAACCAATCGCAACCGGGTAAGGGCTTTTGTCCGGATCGATCATCTAACTGAATTTAAATCTCTGGAATTTTCCGGAAGCGAACTGACGATCGGAGCCGGTGTTACCTATACCGAATATCTTGAAAA
>JAQUKI010000080.1 GCA_028719225.1 Fidelibacterota bacterium
AGAACACGAAACGCTTCATTGAATACTTGCCGTTTATCCGGTACAAGATTGACGACACAGTTTGAAATGATAATATCGACAGAATTGTCTGCAACCGGTAAATGCTCGATTTCACCCAACCGGAATTCAACATTTTCAAAGTGCGCTCTGAGTGCGTTAGTACGCGCATTTTCAATCATTTCCGGTGTCATATCGACACCTATGACTTTCCCGGATTTTCCAACTCGTCTTGCTGCCAGAAAGCAATCAAATCCGGCGCCCGATCCAAGATCGAGAACGGTCTCACCTTCCTTCAACGAAGCAATTGCAACCGGATTTCCGCAGCCCAATCCAAGATTTGAGCCTTCCGGAACCGTTCCGAGTTCAATTTCGGAATAACCAATTCTCTTACTGATTTCTTCGGCTGACGGTTGACTTCCGCAACAGGAAGATGAACCGCAACATGAACTCTTTTGAGTAACAATTTGCCCGTATTTTTCACGTACTACCGATTTAATTTTGTCCTGATCCATTTTCGTTTCCTTCATTTATTTTTAGTAATTATTTCCATTCATCAGCGCAGACTCTTTGAGTCTCGTAGAAATAACCAGATTGACGACCATGAGCCCGATCATCACGATTAAAGGCAAAGACATGGAACCTGTCGCGGGAGATTTGAATATGTCCATGCCAAAGATGAAAGAGATTCCTGAAATTTGACCCATCAATAAAAGCAAGCCGTTGGATGTGCCTTCCGGTGCAGGATATGCGACTTCGGCGCCATATTGGAATCCGATAGGACCGGCACCGAGCAGGAAAAAACCAAGAATTATCGATGACGCAATAAGCAAACCGTAATTGGTCGCAAAAGTAATACCGATAAAACCAATTGTAGCCATAGCCAGAGACAAGATCAATAAAGGAATTCTTTTCCGATACTTATCCGAGATGGTTGGCACGACAATCGCTCCGACGACACCGCCCGCAATCATCAATCCCCCGATAACTCCCGCTTGAGTAATTGAAAATCCTCTCGGAGAGACGATGTTTTCTATCCACGTAGCGACTGCATTAAACACGCCCAGACACACGAAGAAAATGAACATGAGAATGATGAAATCCTTCTTATTGAGTGTTTCTTTGAGACCGGTCAAAACCAGCGTCCTTGTTTCCTGTTCCGGAGGACAAGGTGGCGTTGGCGGATATTCTCTGACGAATATGAAAAAAATAATCGCTACGATCATGGAAACGATCCCATAAAGAACAAGCATTCCATCGATACCGGAGTTTATCACAAGAAACGGTGTTAGTACCAACCCCAGAAATATCCCAAAATACATTGCCAACGTGCCGAATCCTGATGCTGTTGCGCGTTCATGAATTGGAAACCAGCGTGCGGCAACTTTCGTCACGGCGTTGAGAATGAACGGTTGTCCGACGGCAATTCCTATCTGTGAAATAAATACAAGCGTGAAATTGTCCGCACCTAATCCGCGCAGCAAACCGAAAACTCCTGTCAATGTGGCTCCTATTCCGACAGCGATCCGGATTCCATAAGTATCGATAACCCATGAAGCAGGAAATGACATGATGATGTACACAATCATGAAAATCATAGATAAAAGACCGATGCTGATATCGGAGACGCCGTAATACCGGGCGGCGCTGCTCGTAATGGGTGCGAACGTTATCCACATAAGTTGATTGATCGCGACGACAAACATGAATGCTGTAAGTACAACCCAACGATAACTATAGATTTTATAATTTGTTTGTTCCATCAAAATAACCTTCCAATTAAACTTACTCAACCTCGAAGTTTATTCATTTTTTGCTAAAGAATCGCATGATTTCCGTCATTACCCTATCTCGTTCTTCCGTTAATTTGATCGTTTCAAACGGAAATCCGAAGGCAACGACGGAATATTTTCCCCGATACGCAATCCCGGCACTGAACGAGTTCTCCTGAAATCGCAAGATTGTTTTTGATTCCGGTGTTGCCGGATCGATGGCATCCGGAGATTCGCATGTATAAATCTGTCTATCATATCCGGTATTGAACATTAGACTTTGAGGTGATAATCCAAATTCCGATGCAATGCTGAAAACTTTTCCGTTCGCGCTTGCATGCCCGGTCGCCAGTTTAAATTTTAAAACTTCCATGGCAAAGGAACTATCCTGACTATTTCGGCTTGCGAATAGATCGGTTCCTATATATGCGCCGGATAAAAACAGGTTTCCTCCTGCCAAACAAAACCTGGAAATCTCCTGCTGAAGTTCTTTTGGAAATGCTTTGAACTGTTTATCTTTCAGTGACTTCGGCCATTCCGTCTCTTTCTCTTCTCCCAATATCAGATCGACGGTTTTATACTTCGTAATATCGATTTCACCATCCATTACAACCTCATCGCTCGCGGAAACAAATGAATAACCTGCGGCTTTCAACGATTGTCCGTGAACAGATGGAAAGTCGAAAGTATTGCCCGGAATAATTGTCGTTTCATAATCGGCATGACTTGCGCCCCAGCCGGGTTGGTCGTTGGTCAGCCATGGAGAAGTTGGCATAAAATCGAATTGAGCGCCGGTATAATTCAAAGAATATTTATCCGGAACTCCCTGATCGAGAAAATCGGCAAATCCGGTAAATGAACTGGTCACGATCTTCTCCGGAGCACAAATCCGGTCGAATCCGTTGATAATCAAAACCGGCGTCTGCCCTTTGTTCATTTGGCAAACCGACAGGATTTCCGATGGAAAACTCTCACCGCCGCTGTTGACAGCCGTGATTTTAAAACTGTAAATGATATTTTCCTGGATATTTGATAAAGTAATTTGTGGACGATCGACAAAAACACCGTTGTCAAATCCACCATTATTCACCCGTGTGTACACGATATATTTTTCCGCCTTCGCGGTTGGTTCAAGTGAATCGACTGCTGGTTTCCATTTCAGCACAACTCCCCCTTTATCATCGAATTCCGTACTGAAATGAGTTACCGGAAGCGGTTGAACCACAAAAGGATAGCCGTTCTGTGCTGCAACGAATTTCAGCATCGATTTGTAGATTGAACGGCTGACGTCGAAACGAAACCGCGGATCGCTGGCAAATCGCATATCCAGAAAATTCTGATGCGATAACAGTTCTAAAAGCGCAGATGGAACATTCGGACGATAGGATTCGCTATATTGCCGATTCCAAAGTTGACGACGAGACCATTTGGCATCATATTTCGCGCGAATATCATCAACGATCTGCGTTTGCAAAATGTCCGCGAAATCCCGGTTGGCAAATCGCGAGACTCCATCCGGAAAAACCTGAGAAGAATCCCAATCGTCAATGCTATAGATCGAAAGCGTTCCGACGACTGTGTCGCTTTGAGTAATTCCGGCGTCCGTGTGAAATGCTAATGACAGATCAATTGGAATCCCCAGTCCTTTCACATTCCGATTTTTATTCGGACCGCAAGGCGCACCATTGAGATAATTCACCCATTCTCCGCGACACTGGTAATCGTCCACATAATCGTCCGAATCGTGGTTAAAATGATAAATCAGCGAGTCGGGCATCCCGGCATATTGAAGGTAATAACGCGCTCCTTCTTCGAATCTTGGACGTGAACTCACGCTTCCAAATCTCTTGATATTACCCATTCCGCCGCCGAATCGAACCGCGTCGGCTGTAACGATTTTTCCCGACTCTGTGCTTTGGTTTGTCAGCGTCACTTTACCGGTTTCGGGATTCGTTCCTTTTTCAAAGCGAAACGTCCCGAGATAAATCCACGTACCACCACCGATCTGCTGATTGACAGAAAAACGTGTTTTTCCGCCTGAATGAAAAATCGTATAAATCGCATCTGAAACACTCATCGAATCCGAATGATATGCAATGGTTACTACGTACTCACCAGTCTCCGGAATTTCAGGAATCCAGTCGATTTCTTTTGTGGATGATTCTGATGAATAGGTTGACCGATAACTTCCTGTCTGAAAGGGATTTGTTCCGGTCTTATAAGGTGGTTTTCCGATAGAATATCCTTTCGATTCTCCAGTTTCCCAGACAGCATTCGGATCAATCGACTCCTCCCGATAAGTCCCCATTTCTGCGGGCGAATCGTTATCGACAATGACTTCATTTGTCTGAATATCGCGTTCACGCGGGATGAACACATTAGCGCCAGCGTTTTCCAGCATCGGCAACAGGTACGGAATGACAAACGATGTCGGTAAAAGATCTTCAACAGTCTGGAAAAGTCGGCACCTTTGCCATTCCCAACGGTGCGTATCGAGACTATAATACCAACCATGACTATTCCAGAGCGCGATATTCCGATTCGATAAACCATTTTCAGGATAAAACGGTTTGCTCAGGTTTTTCACGACAGAAACGGCCTTCTTTCCCGGCTTTGACAAGCGAGAAATGTCATAATTCTTTTGACTTGTTCTGTAGAAATTCGGAATGAGTTCTTCTATCGGTCGATCTATTGTAAAAAGCGTAAGCGAATAACTTTTAAACCGCCAGCCCAACTTTTTTTTCATGAATGAATAGATTGCTTTCACGTTTTCTTCCCGAAACGGGACAATTGAAAAATCAGAATTGAAATAAATATCAATATGCTTTTTCTCAGAATCGACGACAATATTCTGAATTCTTGTCTGAGGCGATATATCCAATGGTTTCTTTTCCCGCCTACAAACGCGGAGAAATTGGTCGGTCTTATTCATGATCGATTTTTCAGTGTTTGTTTTCGGGATATAGCGCGGTCCGTGGGATTGAATTGCCACAGTCGCACAACCGGAAAAGAACAGTAAACTTGCTACGCAAAGAAGGAAAAATCGGTTTTTCACCATTAGCGACCTCATAATAAATAAATTCATCTATAACTCCAACCATATCGATTTCAAGATATTCCAACTCCTGATAAAATATTTGTTTTTAAGGATAATGCATATAAATTTCTATTGGCTTTATTGACTTTTCTCATGAAAAATATACCCATAAAAAAAATCCTATTCCTCTGTTTACTGATTGCTCTGCAGACGGACCTGTTTCCGGCAATCGTCGATACGCCGCTGGCTAACTTTTCCAGGGCTCAACGCGCGTGGTTATTGAATCAGCGTTCGGAATCTGCCAAACTCTACCTGAAAGAATCCGACACTTCCGCTCGAAAACAGATACCTTTGACGAATGCGGCGACGATCCAGTTTCTTGACTCCGATATATCTGCTGCGGATGAACTCGTCGGTCAGGCACTTCAAATCGATCCAAAGTATGGACCGGCGCTTCTGTTAAAAGGACAGATCGAATTTCAACGCGGGAACATTAAAGCCGGAACGATCTATCTTCGCGCCGCCGCTAAGAGTCACCCACAACCCGAGATTCCTCTTTACTTTCTTGGCCGTCATCTCGCAAAACGAAATCAATTAAGAGACCCATTGGAAGTATTAAAAGACGCCGTTTCGGAAAATAAACAATTCACGCCGCCATATCCGATCATCGGTGAAATTCTGATCAGACAAGGTAAAATCTCTGACGCAGTCGAAGTTTTAACTGATGCGTTAAAAATCTCTTATGACGCAGAAATTCTCCTCGCACTCGCCCATGCAATGGAAAAAAGCGGTAATTTGACGGAGGCAAAAAAGTATTTCAGCCTTTTCTCATATCTGTTTCCCAAGCATTCTGAAAGTATCTCCGTCCAGAGATGGCTGAAAAATAACGGCGTTGTTCAACCTTATTCTCATCAATTCGCGCCCGTTCCGCAAAGAAATACGTCCGACCGCTTTTTCCCAATCGGTGAAAACACCGTTTACAGCGTCGAATGGGGCCCGATCCGTGTCGGTGAATTGAACACAGTTATCGCTGAGGCGCTCCGCTTTCAAAATCATGACGCTTATAAGGTGATCTTTAGTCTTGATTCGAATCCCGCGTTGGAATTCATTGCCTCGCTTCACAGCGATTATATCACAATAATCGATCAAAGCACAAAGCAGGTTCTCCAGCATTTTCTGCATATCCGTGAAAATAATATCGTCAGCGACAAAGTGTACGACTTCGACCGTGTCACAGGCAAATTTGTATGCCGATCCGTTGAAGAGGACGGACATATTCAACTGCTCGAAAAATATCTGCCGGAAAATACGATCGACGGCACATCCATCCTTTTCTATTCACGACAGGTCGTCAAGGAAAAACACAGCGAGCGCGTCATGACAATCATCGACGAGAATTTCGTCATTTCAGACATCAATTATGAAAATCGGAAGGAAATCGTCACTGTTCGTGACAAACAGGAAAACGCTCTGGTCATTTCCGGCGAAAACTACTACAAGGGAATCGTCGGATTTACCGGTAATTTCCGGGGTTGGTTCCGTGACGACCGCACTTTCCTCCCGGTTCGTTCGGATTTTGAAATTTGGGTCGGCAGGATTGCCGTTTCAATGGCAACCGAAGAAGAACAAAGGCAACACAAATATGCACGTTAGAATTGTTAAAACATTCGTAATACTGGTTTCAATCAGTTTAGGATTGATGATGCACTCCGCCTGCAGTCTGAACCGGATCGTCATGAACGCCGCCGGCGGGTTCATGGAAAGCGGCATCCAATCCGTCTATTCCGAAGGCGACCTGGAATTGGCGAAGAATTTTCTCTCCAGTAACCTGAAAATGATCGAAATATTGGCGACGAAGGATACGTCCAATGCCCGGCTGAACTTACTGGCGGCTCAGGCGTTCGGCGCATATGCCATGGCTTTTGTCGAGGATGAAAATCCGGAACGCGCATCGGCTCTGTATAAACGCGGATTGGTATATTCTTTCCACTCGCTTCCGCAGAAAAAGCGATTCGACGAACAGGTAACAATCGATCAGTTAGAAAATCTTTTACTAAGTTGTGAGAAAAATGATGTCCCGGCGCTTTTCTGGCTCGGGTACAATTGGGGGCAATTCATTCTCCAGCATCTCGACGATCCGATGACAATCATTCATTTATCGAAAGTCGAAATGATCATGCGACGTGTCATGGAATTGGATGAAAATTACAACTTCGCCGGCGTCGATCTTTTCTACGGCTGTTTTTATGCCGCGCGTCCGCCGTTTCTCGGTGGAAATCCCGAAAAAGGAAAAGAATATTTCGAGAGAAATAATGAACTGAACGGCAATTCGTTCTTCATGAGCCAGTATTTTCTGGCAAAATATTATGCCGTCCAAATTCAGGATCGGCAAATGTTCGACTCGCTTTTGACTGAAATCGAACAGGCAGACATCGACGCGCGTCCGGACATTCGACTGATGAACGCTCTCGCGAAAGAAAAGACGACAAAACTCCGGTTAATGGAAGCGGATCTATTCGATACCGGAGAATGAAAAAATTATGGCAATTCAGCCGCGAAATGGACAATTTAAAAGAGGTAAATCTGTGATTTCATCTAATCGAATTTTTATCGGCGTTTCAATTCTTCTTAGTTCGTTTTTTACTTTTCCGGTTTATCCGCAGGCGCCGTACATCGTCAAAGTTGCCACGGTGGCACCCGACGGATCGAGCTGGATGAAAGAATTCCGCGCCTTCGAGAAAGAGTTAAAACTATCGACAAACGGGCAGATTCAATTTAAAATTTATCCAAACGCCGTTCAGGGCGGCGAAAAGGACGTTTTGCGAAAGATGCGACTCGGACAGATCGACGTCGGAACTTTCACCGGCGTCGGACTTGGTGAGATCGTTCCGGAAGTCCGCATTCTCGATCTTCCGTTTTTATTTCGCACCAGCGAAGAAGTCGATTACGTTTACACGGCGTTGTTTGAAGAATTCCAGAAGAAGTTCGTCGAAAAAGGATTCTTCCTCGTCGGCTGGGCGGAAGTTGGATTCGTTTACACCTTTACCAAAACGCCGATCGCAAGACCGGAGGATTTCCGTAAAATCAAGATGTGGCTCTGGAAGGGCGATCCTTTAGCAAAGGCGACTTTTGACGTGATGAAAATTCAGTCCGTTCCGTTAGACATCACCGATGTTCACACTTCCCTGCAAACGGGATTGGTCGATGGCGTTTACATCTCACCTTACGGCGTTCTGGCGCTTCAATGGTTCACCAAGACAAAATATATGCTGAATTATCCGCTGACCAATTCAGTCGGCGCGATTCTTATCACGACGAAAAAATTAAATTCTCTCCCTGAAAACCTTCGTAGCGTGCTTGTCGAAAAGACAAAGGAAAACATGCGGAAGATCGTCGTTCAAAGCCGAAAAGACAATCTTACTTCCATTCAGGCGCTTCAGAAATCCGGCATCCATCTGACAACCGTTACCGATAAGAAAACGATCGCCGAATTCGATGAGATCGGCAGACAAACGCGAGAAAAACTTGTCGGCGATCTTTATTCTCAGGAATTGTTGAATAAAGTTCTTGCTCTTCTTAACGAATATCGGGCGAAACATGATCGCTAAAATCCGGAAAATCATCGATATTTTTCTAACAGGAATGGCAGTATTTCTCATGCTGTTGCTTGTCCTGTTCGCATTTATTCAGGTCATGTTGCGGAATTTGTTCGGCGTCAGTATGGATGCAGCGGACGAATTCATGCGAAACGGTGTCTTGTGGATCGCTTTCGTCGGAGCAGTGTTGACGACACTGCGTGGAAAGCATATTTCGATCGATATTCTTCCTCGACTCGTGAAAGGAAAAGGAAAGAAAATTCTGGATTGGACGCTTACCTTTTTCGCTACGATGATCTGTCTGGTGATGACTTTTTACTCCGTCAAATTTATTATCCTGGAAATTGAAATGAAATCCGTTATTGCCGGATTCTGTCCTGCGTGGCTTATCGAAAGCATCATTCCCGTCGGTTTCTTTCTGCTGGCCATTTCATTTCCACTGAGATCGCTCGATAAAAGCCGAAAGGCGGATTTATGAACGGAATGATCTTCGCCGCAATCATCGTTCTGTTAATTATTGCCGGACTTCCGCTCTTTGCCGCGATCAGCATTTCAGCAATTCTATTATTCTTATCGTCCGGAATCGATCCCACCGTCGTCATTGTCGAACTTTACCGCATCGCTTCCGCACCGACGCTATTAGCGATTCCGCTTTTTACTTTTGCCGGATTCATCTTAGCGGAAAGTAAAGCGCCAAAACGTTTGCTGAATCTCGCCGATTCGCTGTTCGGATGGGCGCCGGGCGGCATCGGTATCGTTTCACTCGTTACATGTGCTTTATTTACCTGTTTTACCGGAGCGTCGGGAGTCACGATCATCGCCATCGGCGGACTGATTTATCCGATTTTACTCAAGCATAATTATACGGAAAAATTCTCGCTGGGATTGATTACCGCTTCCGGAAGTCTCGGTTTGCTTTTTGCGCCGAGCCTTCCGTTGATTCTCTATGGCGTCGTCGCGTCGGTTTCCATCGATCAGCTTTTTCTGGCCGGCATTCTTCCGGGAATTTTACTGATTCTGATTCTTTCCGTATATGCCGCGCGGCAGGATATGATCAGTCCGACAATTCGGAAGAAGTTTTCATTCAAGTCGCTGATTCAAACATCAAAGGACGCTCGATGGGAATTGCCGATCCCGATCATCGTTCTCGGCGGAATTTATGGCGGAATTTTTACGGCGGTTGAAGCGGCGGCGGCAACGGCTTTTTACGTCTTTATCGCAGAGTTTTTTCTTTACCGCGATCTTTCCATCCGCAAGGATCTGGTGCGTATTGCACGGGACGGAACACAACTTGTCGGTGGAATATTGATCATTCTCAGCGCGGCGATGGGATTGACGGCTTATCTGATCGATGCACAAATTCCGCAAAACCTTTTGGCCGCCATTCAGGGAGTCATTCATTCCAAATTCGTATTTCTTATCGCTTTGAATATTTTCCTGTTGATTACCGGTTCACTGCTCGACATTTTTTCCGCGATCATCATAGTCGTACCGCTGATCGTGCCAATTGCAATGAGTTATCAAGTCGATCCCGTTCATCTCGGAATCATTTTCCTGACGAATCTGGAAATCGGCTATCTTACACCGCCGATCGGATTGAATTTGTTCATTTCCAGTTTTCGGTTCAAGAAGTCGATTCTGGAACTTTACCGGGTGAGCGTTCCTTTCCTTCTCCTCATGCTGGTTGCGCTGGTTATCATCACTTACATACCGGGACTTAGTCTCTTTCTTGTTCAGTTTTTAAAATAACAAAGGGAGAAATATACTTTGTTGAAAAAAAACAGTCATTATCATGTTGTTGTACTTTTAATATCAATCGTCCTGTTGAGTCAATCCGGGTTTTCACAAAATGTCAATTCTTTTGATGACCGAATCTATCGTGTCAGCGGAGATCACAACTTTCCACCATACGAATATTTAAACGAAAAAGGTGAACCGGAAGGTTACGTTGTAGATATGATGCGGGCAGTTGCCAAAGCCGCCAACATCCGGATCGACATACAATTGAAACCC
>JAQUKI010000081.1 GCA_028719225.1 Fidelibacterota bacterium
TTCCCAGTTGCCGTGTGAAATCGGATAGGATTCACGGCTGGTGTACAGTTCGGCGGCCTTCATCCAGAAACTGACCGTGATCGCTTCGGTAAAATTCAGGCTGGCGCTGTTTGACACCCGGATATTGTCGGAAGTGCCATTGAAATAATAGGCGGAATTTGGATTACCAAAACGGTTAGCAACCAGATCAGCGCCATTAACCGTACCGTGATTGTTTATACCGCTCTGATCATCGGCGTTCCCTGAAAAGGCATAATATGCAACTGGGGTCCCTATCAGATGCCCGGACGTGTCGCCGACGGCGATTAGAATGCTGTCGGTCGCGGTGCCGTTGAATTTATCAATTACAGTACAATGAATATAAAAATTACCGGCCGTGTCCGGCGCTTTCCAAGTCGCTATTGCTCCGGCATTTTCGATAATTCCGGCGACCGCTGTCCAGTCGAAAGTCAACGAATCGCCATCCGGATCGGAGGCGACGCAATTTAAAATCGTCGTATCCGCCGGAGCGATTCTTCGCGCCGTCGCGGTTAGGCTGGAAATGACCGGCGCCTGATTTTGTGCGGTGTAAACCTGAATCCGAATGCTGTCGATCACCGGATCGTTGATGCCGTCGCTGACCTGGCAGATAATTGTCAGAGTCGTGTCTATTTCCGGCATGGTTAATTCGATTATCGATGAGTCTGTGCCAACTTGTGTCTCATTTACTTTCCATGAAAAACGTAAATCGTCTGCATCGTGATCAGCGGCAGTGCAGTAAATCTTGTATGTCCGACCGGCTTTCAGGGCAGTCGAATCGGCCGCGATTGACTTGATACGCGGTGGATAATTAGTCACTATTTTCCCGGAATGATAATCGACGACAATATCGTTCACCAGCATTTTCTCGCCGGCATAGTGAACCGTCCCGCTGGCGGGCGCCAGTACGGCCAGAATTGCGGCATCGGCCGGAATGTTGATATTGGTTTCGCCGGTTACGCCAGTCGCTATGAAAGTCTTACTGACTGCATCATAAAGATCGACAGATTGGTTTCCGACATCGAAAAGCACCGTTTTTACTTCATCACAAGGATTATAAAACAAATAACTCGGATAGGCGTCCTCCTGAAAGTAATCAGTCTTGCGCAGATCGAGTTTTAAAATTCCCGCGACATTGGTCGTGTCGATGATTCCGCCAAGGATGCCGACATGCGACGAACCGTACAATGCGAAATTGGTCTCGCCCCAGCCGCCGGACATGGCGTCGCCGGTCGCAAACGGACTAACACTATTGCCAATTGCAAATTTCCGCATGGATTCATGGGCGATATAACCTTCCGGATCGTAGACCTTGGACCAGGCTTCGCCATCCTGCAAACTGTCCGGTAAAAATGGCGAATAAAACAATCGCGAGGCGTTGGCCAAATTCAGCACCCATTTGCCGATTGCTCTGGCAAAACGGCTGTCATAGCGTAGCATCGGCACCAAGGCGCCCGCCATTTCAAAACCGTTCATGGCAAACGCATAGCCGGTCGTTTTAGCCTCACCAACCAATCCATAGCAATCGTAATCGCCCCATTTACCGAGCGTCACACCCCATTCCCGAACGTTATTATCCGGATCGAAGCACCAGTTCACCATTTTCTCGATGTCGTAAGTCGTACCGAGTTCGGCATTCATCCGGGCGGCGGCGTAAACGCCATATGGTAATTGAAGTTCATAAGCCGGATTTCTGGAATAGCTGTTTAGAAATTCCATCGCCCATTCGGCGCCGATGCGGTATTTGACTTCACCGGTTTTAATATAAGCGTTGTACAAAAGCCAGGCGATTGCACCGGCAGCTTCCGGTTCAGTCACGCCGGAAGTATAAGGTTTCATCGTCGAAAGATACCAACCGCGATAATTCATCGACGGTTTCTGCCACGGCGCGGTATTGCCGCCCATCGCAACGACTGCTCTCAACCACTGATCCGCAACACTGGTTAGTTGAAAATTGAAATCGCCGGTTCCGGGATAAAGGTCATATAACTGATAGAAAAAAACATTCGGCATCAGGGCGTACCACCAGTCGTCACCACTTTGCGTAACGGCATTATTCAGATAGACGTTCTCTTCCGGCCGTTTATTGAACCACTCCTCGCAACCCAGCACCCAATTATGACCATCCTGGTTGCTTTTATCGATGCCGACCAACGAAGCACCGATGACCGCCGGAAGGGCATTAATGCCTTCCGCGTTGGTCGGATAAGGCGTACCGACGACTGTATGCAGCCCGAAACTGGAATGCGTCGGATAATTCACGGTGTTGTTATTGATCCAGATTAACGGAAGATAAGTTCCCGTTTTAGTCAGATCAAAAACTAAACTGTCGTAGCCTTGCGCAACCTGTTTCCAGTCACGCATCAGGTACGGCGACGGCAGATTTGGCATTAGTTCGACACGTGAAATTGAAACTTGTTGGGAATATCCTCGCATCATAACGATCCCCACGGAAAACGCTAACATCAGGAAAATTTTACGGGAAGATTTCATTGCTTTTTTCGGTTGGTTTTACAGTTTGTCTTTCTCCTCGACACCATCAATTGAAGTTAGGAGATTCCACGTTAAAAGTCCAATCGCAATGTAAACCGATTGGCCGCCTGCAAGCGCCCGAAGTCAGCATAAGCATAATCAAATTTGATATACGACTGGCCGAACATTTTATATCGCAAACCGCCACCGAATGTCAAACCCTCTTCGGTGTCCGACTGTCCGATCGCCTGAAATCCGCTACGAACGTACAGCATTTCCAAAATCGAGATTTCGGTACCGACGTTCACGCTTTCCGTATTATTGATAGGATGAAAAGCGTCGGCAGTGATCGTCATCCGGTAATTCGTTCTATCAAGCAGATCATACGCAAGCCCGATCTGCATATTCAACGGCAAAGGCCATTCATCGGTGATGAGCTTTCCCATGATGCGGTCATTGTTGCCGTCAATACTCGGATCGGCATCGTAGTAAATGATCAGGTCGCTGCCGTCCATCGCCATCGACGGGCCGAAATTCGTGATCGTCGCGCCAATCCTCAGACCGCGAAAATTTGTCCGGTAAAGAGTACCGATGTCAAATGCCACGCTCCGGGCTTTTTCGTGCCAGACGCGCTCTTCGATATATTTTCCGGTCATGCCGACTGAAAACCGATCGGTCAAAGCAAAGGAATATGTCAGACCGAAAGCGTAACTTGTGGCGTCAAATTCTTCACCGGTTCCGTCCGGGTAATCGACGGTTCGTACAGCCATTTTCGGAACGGTCATTGCGTCTAAGAAAACACCGGCGGATCCCCACCGTCCAAACGGAATGACGGCGCCCAGATAATTAAAACTGATGTCAGACAGCCATTCAACTCTTTCAAATACAGCCTCCGCATTTTGCATACGCGCAATGCCGGCCGGATTCCAGTAAAGCGCCGAAACGTCATTCGCAACGGCTACGAAAGCGCCGCCCATTCCGATCGCCCGTGATCCGACGCCGACTTCGAGAAACGGTGCTGCGGTCGTGCCGACATTCGTCAATCGCCCAGAACCGGCGTATATTACCGAGGTGGTAATTAGAACGATCGCAAATAATCTTTTAACATTTGACGTCATATTTTACCTCAATCATTGTGTATGAAAGGCCACAAAGTCGATCTTGCGAGCCAATCCGATATCCGTGGTCTTGACGGCCATCAGATTTTCTGTAAATATTTTAATGTTTTCTTTTTTCTTCAACTGTGTAGTATAATCGGCAATATATTTCCCGATCGCCGGGGATGTGTCGGCCGTGTCAGGATTCTGTGAATAAAATTGACGACCCAATTGTGAAATCATCTTACGGGCTAAAAGATTCTCTTTTCGGATTACTTTTTCTTCGATCACCGATGGTCGACGGTCAAGCCGTTCCTTTTTCCCCTGCTCGGATAAAACCCAATCGCGGGCATACATTCCAACGGCATTTGTAAGGCTTTCACGCAAATGTCGCTCACTCTGATATGAAATTTTCACCGGGTTGACTTTATAATTCAAAAGCACATCCGCCACTGACATTTGCCCTGATTTGAAAACCGCTATATCGTCGTTGAGAAATTTGTGTTGATCCGACGAGATCGAATTGATTTCCTCATTTGAAATATATTGCGTAAGCGTCTCGTTTTTCGTTGGTCGGTTTTTCCAGATATGAGCGGTCAGCGCATTAAGAGCAGCGGCTTTGATGATCACATTCTGCGGCTCCATAATCTGCTGGATGTATGTTGCAGCGACTTTTTGCTCTTTTCGCATTCTCAACACTCCATGAATGCTCTCGCGGTTAACCTGGTAATCATTTTCACGGAGCAGGACTTCACGCTCTTTTTCAACTATCTGAAAAACATGATAGAGCCGGCCGTCAAAAAATGGAACGGAATTCTGCTTTATCGGCAAATTGTAGAGCAAATCCGTTACATCCGCCGGTACATCGGACCACTTGACTTTATCGGCGATACCGGAACCCGGGACATTCACCTGCTGAGCGCCCGGAAAGAGCGGCGTATGTTTAAAATGACGCGTCCCGAATGAGACTTCTCTTGCGATGTCGGCTTGTTCGCTCACGAAATGCTGGACGAACAGTGTGGTTTTTCGCCGTTCGAAAGCCGTGCGTTCTTCAGATTCTGCAACAGTCACTAGCTTGCGGACATGTTTCAGATACAGTTCGCGATTAATGGCCAGGCGTGTATAAAAATCGACGGATTTTAGCAAGATCGGATCGTCATCTAATTTTTGGCGTTCGGCCTGACGTGCCAGCACAATCGTATCAATCAATTGGTTCAGCACGGCTTGGCGCGCTTTATCGTTTTTCTGACCGGTTAAGGAACGCGGGGACATTTCGTAAGCGAAGGCAAATTCACCGGCGGTGATCACCCGGCCGGCGACTTTGGCGACTGGAACGTCTTCTATTTTGCGGGAACAATTGGAAAATTGGACGCAGGCAACCAGCAAACTTACTAAAAGGAAAAAGTGGTGATATTTAAATCGATTTGTCTTCACTTGATAAGCGCGAATTTTCCGATTTTTGTCCCGACACCCGGTGCATCGACGTGAAAAATATATATCCCGTAGGCAATCTCATTCCCATCTTTTGATAAAATATCCCACGGTTCCATACCATCGTCCGCTGTGCTGCTATGCTCGATCGTATCGACCAGATGACCGCGAATGTTATATATGCGGATCGTACAGATTCGCGGCAAATGGAAGAAGTGAAGACGTCTTTCACCACGACCATATTTGTATGTATTGGCCGGTTCCCATGATGCTGTAACCACATACGGATTCGGTACGACACAAATGTCGTCCAATTCCGACTTTGCGAGCGTGTTGCTGGAATCTGCTCCCTGCAATGTAAAACGGAAAATATCACCCTTTCGGAAAGGCTTTTTCAATTTCAGAAACAGTTTTTCACCCGGTTCGGGCGGATCGATCGTTGTCCATATCGTATCGGCATACGGTACGCCGGCGATCCACGTTGTATCAATCTCAAATACAGGGCTGAGACGAATCATCCAGGATGTGTAATTCTTGAATATAAACTGCGCATCCGGAATGATCAGAATTATATCGTCGCCGGAACTATACTTCGCGTCATCATCATTATCAATCAACGCATACTTGACTTCCACGGAATCCGTAACATTATATATTTTGACATTCGAAGGATAGGCTTTGTAACCGAGCACTTTCATTGTAGTCGTATAAACCGTATCATAGAATGTTACCTCGAAATCCGCCGGTAAGTTCAGATTCAATCGGTATCCTGCCACATCTTCGTTATTGGGATTCAATCTGACCTTCAGCACATAGTCGGAACTGCCGACGATAAATCCACTCTTATTTTCATCCAACGTGATGTCTGTGTCGTTGTATACCGTTGCCGTTATACCGCAGACAACCGGGCTTTCGGTGCCATACAGACCGACATAGGTCGAATCAAGAATCAATGTATCGGCAGTAACATTCCGGATTTGATAGTAAGGATATTTCTGGGTATGATACTTTGTGTCTTCCAGAAATGTCATTTCATAGGTGGTCAATCCGGATGGAATCTTGAACTTTTCAACAAGATCAATATTAACCGTGCCGGTTCCCGGACCGATATGATCAATATCTCCGTTAATATTGGCGGGAATGTAACCAGCTGCGGCCGGGCGAGGCGTAGCGATAGCGCAATTAACGTCGGTAAACGTAACCTGGCCGAGTGAATTTGAATTGATGATTGCAGAACATTCCGACGGTTGAAGTCCTTCAACGCCGGTTGTATTATAGGTGTAATAGCCATAGTCGTAAGAGACGATGGCATAATAGTACGTTTGTCCGTTTTTAACATCTTTATCCGTATAAGAATGACGGAGGCCGGTGTCTTCTCCCTGATTGAACTGAATGCCGTAAATAGCCACCGGATGCGGCCCGGTTTTTCCATCTTTCAAATCGAACTGCGCGATCGGTTTCCGATATGTAGCATTGCCATAAGCATCCGTAATGACCTTGCTTTCCAGAAAATCGGGCTCAGTGCCGCGATAGATCATATAACCTTCAAAGTCGTATTCCTGAAGAAACGGATCGTAAGACCTTTCCGCTATGTCGTCCCAGACTAAAGTCACTTCGCCATCGCCCGGATATATTTTCAATGTCGGTTTTAGCGGCGGCTTGGCAAACTGATAATCGGAATTATAGATTTGCTGAACGGTTTTCTTATTTTTAAATAAATCTGCCCGATCCTCACCGAACAGGAGAGCCATCGAATAACGCTCGGTTTGGTTATGTGTTAAAGGAAATGGACCGGATGAAAAAAACATACTGAGATTATTTGGTTGAACGATCTGATCCATAGGCAATGGCGCTTTTGCGAAAACCCGGTAATCTTCTTCATCATTGGTCAATTCATAAGTGTGTGTAGCGAAAATTTGAAATCCGGTCAATCCGATCTGATCGGATTCGTCCGGATCGGTTTCGTTATAGTTCGGCTCGCCGTCGGTCGGCATGCCGTCGCCTTCTCCTTCATCGGGCGATTCATATTGCATGTCATATGGACCGATGCCGTCTGCACCCAGATCATCATTCAGAGGCTCATCCGAATCCCAGGTGCCATTGGCGTTGACGTCCGTATATGGCGTCCAGTCGCAGTCCTCATCGGAAGACCAGTGCGCTTTGGGTGGATAAAGATAGGTTTCGAGGAATAACGCCCAATCAGAATCGCTGAATCCGTAGGGCGATTCGCCCAGATATGTTCCGGGACCGTCACTTTCGCGTGCCTCATCAGTCATTCCGTCGTTATCATTGTCTTTGCCGTCAGTAGAGATTCCCGGACTTTCCAAAAACGCATAACCGGAGTAACCAATCGGATACCAGTTACCGGGATAACCAACCGCTCCGGGTGGGCCGTATGCAAAAGCAATATCAAGATCGGTGTCATATTCTCCGATATTCTGAACGTTGCCGCCGACGCCGCCGATTCCCCAATCGATGTATTCGGCAAAGTAAGATTTGGCATAATCGTGGGTGGATTCGTTCGTTATGTCATACAGCCAGAAAATGCAATCTTCCGCCAGTACCTGACTCCATTGAAATCCGCGGGCTTTAACGACCAATCCCAGACCGCCGCGAGTCGTGTCACGGTTATCGCAGTAAAAACTCATCTCCAGATTTGGCTCTTTGTCGGGATTATCATCAAACACGAATATGGTCTCTAAATCGGCATTCAATACACCCTTCCCAAAATAGCCATCCCAGTATCCGGCCCAACTTAGCGGCTGATCCGGCCATGTATCCGGCCATGTGTCCGGATTGTTGCTCATCGCTGGGGACGTATTAAATTGCTCGTCCATATTAAACCAGAGCGGTCGAGGCTCGAAGCCCCATGGAACGCCATCAGGCGATGTATCGACGAATTCGCGGTATTGTGTTTCCATCGGATGGATCGTCTCACCGTTCAAATTTATCGTTTCGGCTGAAACGATCAGCGTTATATCGTCGAGATAATGTCGCTCGGCGCTCGGCCAGCAACCGGACGGTTCGTCCGGGTAATCGCCGACCTCGCAATAATTCCAGAACAAAGTCGATACAAGGTTACCGTTCATCAAACCACGCCGGCGATATTGGCGATGTCCGCGCATACTCGAAGGAGTTTGCGCCAGCGCCGCCAATTCCGGAAGCGCCAAAAGAATTATAAGCAGGAAAATTGCTATTTGTTTTCTTTTCATAATCAATATCTTCTTTTTGATTTTATTAATCTTGACCGAAAGCGACCGAACAACCGATAATGACATTACGCGGTTCGTCATAATAATTCGGCTGAATGGACCACTCTTCCTGTGTCCCGTAACCACGATAGGTTTCAAAAATCATGTTATAATTGTAATCGGCAGAACCGCTGGATGAATAGACTTCCAGATTATTTCTCCGGTCGAGAAGATTCGTGATCTTGATAAATGGCGAAATCATGACATTTTTAACCTGAAAATCTCTGGATAAATTCAGGTCGAACACCATTGTCATTGGTTTACGTTCGCCGTTCAGGACACGGTTGTTGTAATAAGGAGATTCACGCGTATAAGGCGTACCGCTGCCGATTTTTCCAATCAGGCTGATATGAAATCCCATCTGGGTTGTCGTGGTTGTAAGATTAAGCGAATGAGTTTGATCCCAGTCCAGTGGTTGACGTTTTTTCTCGGACTGGATCGGCGGATCCGATTCCTGATTTTTGGATTCATCCAGCGGATCGGAAGCGTTGCCGGTTGCGGATTGATATGTATAATCAACCGAAAAGCCGATTCCGCCGGGCGTCTCGCGCTTTTCCAAAGCCAGAGTCACACCTTTGATGTTCGCATAATCACGGTTAATGAAGCGCCAGAATTTGCCACCGTAAATGTCTGTCATCGTAACCTGACCGATCAGGTCACGGATGTCTTTATTATAGCCGGTGATATCAATCGTTAAATTACTAGAGACTGCTTGTTTCAATCCGATCTCGTAACTGACTGTCTTTTCGGGCTTCAGTTCGGCATTGCCCATGATATTAAAACTGCCGCGAGGAGGCGTATCGCCGCTTAACTGAACAAGTGAAACTTCGAAATCGGGATTAATGTAAAGATGCTCGTAGTTCGGAACCTGAAAAAAGTGGCCGTAAGAAAAATGGATCACGCCTTGATCCGAAATCGGATAAGCGATTCCGATTCGCGGACTAAATTGGCTGGATGCTTTGGCTTTACGTTTTTCGGCGCCAACCGTGTTGTAAAATTGGGTCGGCACAACGCCGTCCGGCTCGAAATAATCATAGCGCAAACCGATATTGATAATCATCTCGCCGAACTCGATCTTATCCTGAAGATAGGCCGCTATTTCGTAAGGATCGTGAACATAAGAGTTATTATACCATGACGAATCCGAAGGAATCCGGATAACGTCACTTTCATCAAAATAAATTTGATATTCGTGCAACCTGACATGAACTTTTTTCAGACTAACACCCAAACCGACATTTTGATTTTTCGTCATTTGACTGCGCAGATCTCCCTTAAGAATTTGGGTGCGGTTATTCCGAAAATGGTGCCACATACGCATTCCGCCGGTAGAATATCCGTTCGAGTTTGTCGCCGTCAGATAATCTATCGGAACATAGCGAGAATCGTTTTTATCCTTATAAACATATTGTCCGAAGCCTGTAAAAAAGTTGGAATAATTGGCAGTTAAAAAAGTATTTTGATTGAACATGTGAGTGTACTGAAGCGAATTCTGGTAACTCTCACTTTCATGATGATAATTACCATCGGGATTATATTTGAACAGCCGGTCGTAATCCCGATAATTTTCCTTTTCATAAAAACCGGTGTAATTTATTTTGTCCATGCGGAAAACCTTAAAACTAAGTTTTCCCTGGAGTGTTTTCAGATTATGAGGATTCAACGACACGTAGGAACTGTCGCCAGTGGATTGAATGACTTGTTGTGCCGGATCATCCGAAAAATATGAAAAATCGCTTGGCTGGAAAACCCTTCGTCCGTACATCCAGCCATCGGTTTGATAAGACCGACCTAAAAGAGAAAATGACATTGTTTTCCCGAGCAAAGGTACGGGACCGCTCAGATTAAATTGATAATTGGTGGTGCTCAACGGATCGATGTCGCCAATATGCATGAAAGTCTCCGAGTGCGAACTAATGTGATCGCCAAAATACATCGATATTTTCCCGGAATAATTTTCCTGACCTTCCTTTGTAACGATATTAACGATACCGGACATGGCCTGTCCGTATTCGGCATTGAACGTACCGCTGATTACTTCGACTTCCTGAATCATGTCGCTTTCAACATCAAACAAATTATCACCGGAATAGGCGTCG
>JAQUKI010000082.1 GCA_028719225.1 Fidelibacterota bacterium
TAATCTTAAACTGAATCTTGACGCGAAAAATATTCGTCGGATCGAGCCGGTCAAACGCGGTGCATCCGGACGTCTGATTCTTGTGAAAGTGATTTTTGAAGACGAATCGGGCGCGATTCAGGAACGGGTGGTAAAAGATCAGTATGTCATCCGTGAAAGTTTTCATGAAATCTTTTTATACAGTTCGGCGTTTGTCGTCGATACGGAAGGCCAATCGGAAATCCCGGATGTCTTCATTTTGAAAGGCGCGGGTTGGGGACACGGCGCCGGATACTGTCAGATCGGTGCGCTCGGCATGTCATTAAAAGGATATAAGACCGGTGAGATTTTGAATCATTATTATCCGGGCGCGAAACTGAAAAAAATATATTGATGATCGTCAGGAACATTCGAGAAAAAACCAGAACGAAAGGTTTAATATGTCTGAAAAGAAATCATTAAGGAAAGAATATCGGAATCCATGGGCTTGGGTGCCATCGCTTTATTTTGCAGAAGGAATTCCGTATGTCGTTGTCATGACTGTTTCGGTCATCATGTACAAACGTCTCGGCCTGTCCAACACCGAGATCGCGCTTTATACGAGCTGGCTTTATCTGCCTTGGGTTATCAAACCGCTCTGGAGCCCGATTGTCGATATTCTGAAGACCAAACGTTTTTGGATCACGACAATGCAACTTTTCATCGGCGCCGGATTTGCCGGGATTGCATTGACGATTCCCGCTCCGAATTTCGTGAAATACACGCTGGCTCTGCTTTGGTTGATGGCATTTTCATCGGCAACGCATGACATCGCCGCCGACGGATTTTACATGCTGGCGCTTACAGAACACGAACAAGCGTGGTTCGTTGGGATCCGCAGTACATTCTACCGGCTGGCGATGATCACCGGGCAGGGCTTGCTTGTAATCCTTGCCGGATATATCGAAAGCACATCGGGACTTCCGTCGCTGAGTACATCCGTCCAATCCAAACCGGG
This sequence comes from Fidelibacterota bacterium, assembly GCA_028719225.1. Lineage (GTDB taxonomy): Bacteria > Fidelibacterota > UBA2242 > UBA2242 > UBA2242 > 0-14-0-20-45-22. The sequence continues at coordinate 977 of JAQUKI010000082.1, forward strand.
AATAGAAATGACGGCGATGCTGAATACAAACGCTTTTCCGGATAGCGCTTTTAGCGGCGAGCAGAGAGTCATTCTTTCCCAGACCGATTTATCGATTGGAATTCAACCGGTGAGTAAAGCGGTGGCAGATTCAGTCATTAAGATGGTCAAGGAAATGAACATCCAGAATGAATTCTACTCCGAAGAGAACCAGAAACAGAAAGATAAAGCGCCGTCGCTATGGAGTCGGGCTGTTGCAAAACCGCTGGAAAAAACACTAAGGAAATATTTTTCGGCAGAGAAAAAAGAAACACGTGCCGGGAATTACGGATACATTTATCTGCGGCTTGCTCAACAACCGCCGTCAGGGAAAAACGTCATCGTTAATTTAGGTCGCGACGCAGGCGATAAAAGCATCTCTCTGGCCGAAGGCGGACGTTATGTTTTTACTGATAAAAACTGGAACAAACCGGCGGTGGCGTTGATCCAGTTGGATGCCAAACTGAGAACGGAAACGGCAACCCAGTTCAAGGCGACAGCGGGAAATATTACACTGTCATGGTCGATCACATTTTTTGTTTTGGCGGGATTGTTTATTCTCTTTTTCGTATGGCACCGGTTTATCCTGCCGGCTCCCAAATCTGACATCCGCGCAGTAACGTCATCCGAAGGAAATATTTTCACAGAATTCTGGACGACGTTCGTCACTTTTTTCAAGAGAGATCACATCGGCGCGATTCTGACGTTCCTGCTTCTCTACCGTTTTGGTGAAGCGCAATTGGTCAAATTAATCTATCCGTTCCTGTTGGATCCACGCGAGGTCGGCGGATTAGCCCTGACAACCGGTCAGGTTGGCATCGCATACGGAACAGTCGGAATTCTTGCCCTGACATTCGGGGGAATATTAGGCGGAATGGTCGTCGCCAAGAAAGGATTAAAATTTTGGCTCTGGTGGATGCTGCTGATTATCCATCTGCCCGACTGTGTATTCATCTATTTATCGCAGGTTCAGCCAGACAATTTTAGTATCGTCAACATTTGCATCGCCATCGAACAATTCGGCTACGGATTCGGTTTTACGGCATACATGATGTACATGATCTACGTCAGCGAAGGCCAGCATAAGACGGCGCATTATGCGATTTGTACCGGTTTTATGGCGCTGGGTATGATGTTGCCCGGAATGATGAGCGGTTGGCTGGAAGACATCATCGGATATCAACATTTCTTCATCTGGGTCGTTTTTGCGACGGTTCCGTCATTCATCGCGGCACTATTCATTCCACTGGATACGAACTTCGCGAAGAAAACCGCAACAGAAAAGAAATGAACTAAAGTACAAGATTTGAAATAGATTGGGGTAAAAGTGGAAAATCAAGCAGGATTTCAATTAGTAGATTTTATCGTCGTGATCGGCTATCTGATCGTCGTTGCGTTGATCGGCAGTTTTTCGGGCGGAAAACAACGCACAATGAAAGATTATTTTCTGGGTGGTTCGAATATGTCATGGTGGGTAGTGGCCTTTGCGATTGTCGCGGCGGAAACTAGCACACTGACATTTATTAGCATTCCCGGACTGGCTTATATGACTAATCTGAATTTCCTGCAGGTTACGATCGGTTATTTGATCGGTAGAATCATTGTCAGTTTTATGTTTTTACCAGCTTATAAAAAAGGCGAACTCGTTACTGCCTATACCTTACTGGAGACACGTTTCGGGCGTAGCACCCGTAGTTTTGCATCGATCGTTTTTCTCTTTACACGGGTGGCGGCGGACGGTGTACGGTTGTTTGCCACGTCGATTCCGCTGGCGATTATTTTCCGGACATTCCCAGCTTTTGCGAATTATTCCAACATCAGTATTTACGCCATTTCGATTATTGTGATCGCAGTTGTGACGCTGATTTACACTTATACTGGTGGTGTGAAGGGCGTGATTTGGGTCGATGCCTTGCAGATGCTGATTTACATCGGCGGGGCGCTGCTGGCGCTCGGAATTCTGTTGAAACGCGTGCCAGATGGTTTTGGGGCTGTCAACCTGTTTTCAGGAGAGACGGATAAATTCTCGATGATCAACTGGGGATTTTCCGATGGTATTCGCGGATTTTTTGCCAAACCTTATACGCTGGTTGGCAGTTTACTTGGAGGCGCTTTTCTATCGATGGCTTCGCATGGAACCGATCAACTCATCGTTCAACGTCTTCTGACGACGAAAACGGTCAAGGACAGCCAGAAAGCGCTCATTACCAGCGGTGTCATCGTCATTTTCCAGTTTGCGCTCTTCCTGCTGGTCGGTCTGATGCTGTTCGCTTATTATCAGGGCGCTAAAGTCGGCGGGGCGGGTGCGCTGTTTTCCAAACCCGATGAAATTTTCCCATATTTTATCATTCATAATTTGCCGACTGGAATTCGTGGTTTCATCATCGCCGGACTGTTTGCGGCGGCGCTATCGACGCTGGCAGGCTCCATCAGTTCGCTGTCTTCCTCGGCGATGATGGATTTATACAAACCGTACTTCGGAAAAACCAACGATCCTGCACGCGATCTGAAGGTTTCGCGTCTGCTGACAATTTTCTGGGCGGTGATCTTAACCGCTGTCGCATTTCTTTTCATCAATGTCCTGCAGTCGGTCGTTGAAATCGCGCTGAGCATCGCGTCGATCACCTACGGTGGGTTGTTGGGCACATTCATGCTGGGGGTTTTGTTTAAAAAGCCGGATCAACGGGATGCGATTTGGGGCTTTTCGGCAGGAATTCTTGCGATGTTATTGTTTATTGTTTTGCCGTTTATTCTGGGGCGTCCGTCGGTAGTTTACTGGACGTGGTACACGTTGATCGGCTGTGTGGTGACGCTGATTGTTGGAAATATCGCCGCCGCATTTCATAAAAAATAATCGCCGTCTAAATGAATTGAGAAGATGAAAGACCGGGCGATGAAAAAAATCATCCTCTGTTTTATCATTTTTTACTCGCTTTGTAGCGCGCAGGAATCGGCATTCCAAAATTCCAAAATATTTCATCTTAAAGCCAAAAGCGACACACTCGATTTACATACAGGGCTGGATTTACTGATCGAGAATCAGTTTTCGACCATCCGGAATAAAAAAATCGCTGTCATCTTTAACTCCGGGAGTTACGACCGGAAAAATCGTCACGCGGCGGACATTTTTCGAGATGAATGGAAAGGCGCCGTCGTATCGTTTATTGAACTTCCGGAACCGGTGATGCCAGAGAAAGACGGAAATTTGACCTTCTCCAGCGTTTCATCGGATTCCGGTTCAAGACAGATGACAATTTCCCGCAGCCTGTCCGACTTGAATGTCGGTGTTTTAAACGACTGCGATGTCATAGTCTGGGACGTTCAGGATATTGGTTTACGGGAATCAATTACAGTGACGGTATTGGCAAAAACGATCCGGTTGAGCGCGGAAACACGAAAACCATTATTGATCTTGGACAGGCCGAATCCTCTCACTTCGTCAATTGTTGAAGCGCCCGTTTCAACGAATTCACCGTCGCTAAAAGGATGCCCGCTTCCGTTCCGCTATGGAATGACAATCGGTGAACTGGCGTTGATGATGAACGAAGAAAATTGGCTGAAAACGGAAAAATCGGCGCGGCTGTTCATCATTCCGATGACAAATTATCGAAGGACGATGTGGTATGACGAAACGGGAATGAATTGGCGCCTGCCGCTGAAAAATATTCTGAGAATCGAAACACTTTTAGCATACGCCACAAGCATTTTTGCTTTCCCATCGAATGTCAGAATAGAAACCGGTTCCTCTTTTCAATATGAAGTGCTCGGTGCTGAATGGATTTCTCTCGATGAACTTGTTTCTGTTCTTAAATCGCAAAAAATAAGTGGCGTTGAATTTATTAAAACGGGATTTTTACAAGATGAAACATCCGACAGTGCCCAGGAGCGAATTCGCTGGATCGTGCGCGACCGGAATTTGTATCGCGCTTCGACCATCGGCGCCGTTACGGTTGGATTGATCGGACAACTATATCCACATCGGTTTCAATGGACGAATCCGGCCGCAGTCGATATGCTTGTCGGGAGCGACGAATATCGCCTCCTTATCCGGATGGGAATGGACTTGAAGAAGTTAGAACCTGCTTGGAACGCCGACCTAACCGGATACCAGATTACACGCAGCAAATATCTACTTTACTAACGGAAATATTGAATGATTTTGTTTTTCTTTCTGATTTAGTTATATTCATCCCAACGGAAATGTGAAAGTATAAAAGTAATGTCGCTTTTTTAATATTTGAGGGTAGTGTCAACAAAAGGGGAGGAGCGGCCAAGGAGAAATCCGCTTCTTCGGTAAAACAGAAAGGGAAATCAAAATGAAGAAAATGATCGTTTTGATGATTTTTGTATTTTGTCTAATTAGCATGGTGTTCGCCGGCGGGATCGTGACGAACACGAATCAGAGTGCGGCTTTCATGCGCACTTTGAACCGGAATGCCAGCACGGACGTCGATGCGGCGTATTTCAATCCGGCCGGACTGACCAAACTGTCCGACGGGTTGCACTTCGACATCAGCAACCAGTCGATTTGGCAAATGAAAACGATTGACAATAGTACGACGACTTTACATAAGAGTGAGTTTGTCGGTAAAGTGCAGGCGTTAATGTTTCCGACAGCCTATGCGGTATACAAAAAGAACAGAATAGCTGTCGCGCTCGGTGTAAATCCAATTGGCGGCGGCGGTAGTGCGGATTATGATAAAGGATTGCCATCTTTTGAAGCGCCTGTCTCCGGATTAAAAACAAGCCTTGCACAGATCGGCGTAACCGATTACGATTTGGATGTTAGTTTTTCCGGTTCATCGATCTATCTTGGATTTCAAGGTGGTGTTGCCTTTAAATTGAATGATATAGTTTCCATTTTTGGGGGCGCGCGTTTGGTTACGGCAAGCAATGGGTATGAAGGATATTTGAAAAATATACAAGTCAATCGTGCAGGAACATGGGAATCCCCCTGGACATTTTTTGAGACTCAGGCAACTGCAACAGCTGGCGCGGCCAGTAGTCTTCAACCGCTGATCGACGGTGGCGCAAGCGCCCTGACATTAGCGCAAGCGCAAGGAGCAGGTTATTTATCTGCAGATCAAGTAGCGCAACTCGAAGGCGGATTGGTTGCCGCCGGTGTCGATCCAACTGGATATAATATAGCTCAGGTTCAGGGAGCGTATAGCGTAGTTTCCGCTACGATGACAGCGACCGGAAATGCTGTGAAAGCACAAACTTCGGACAAAGAAGTTGACGCTGCGCAAAAAGGTTCGGGCATTGCGGCGATCATCGGTTTGAATCTGACACCGATGGAAGGACTGAATATCGGTATTCGCTATGAGTCAAAAGCTAAGATGGAACTGGAAAACGAGACAGAAAAAGACGACACCGGACTTTTCCCGGATGGAGCGAAAACCGGAGCCGATATGCCGTCACAGTTCGCGCTGGGTGTTTCATATTGCCTCACACCGAAGTTAAAACTGATGTCGGATTTTAATTTTTTCAACAATGCCAATGTAGATTGGGACAGCGCCGAAGTAAATTTCGACAATACTCTGGAATTCGGTTTGGCGGCTGAATATAAGTTGACAGAGAAATTGCTCGTCAGCGCCGGTTATTTGAAATCCACCAGTGGAGCGAAATCGGTCGGGCAGTCTGATATGGATTATAATCTGGATTCCTGGACGCTGGGCGCCGGATTACGTTATTCAGTAACGCCATCGATCGCTGTTAATATTGGTGCATTGAATACTTTCTACACCGAAGCGAAAAAGACCACAGGCACAATTATCGAAAAGTACAATCAGACAACTTTCGGTTTTGCGTTTGGGCTTCAGGCAAGTCTGTAAATCGATCTTTTAGCGCAGTGATTTCAATTGTGGAGGAGTCGGTCAACGGCTCCTCCCAACTTTTTTGAGGCGACAATGAAAAAGCAAATCATCCTTTTAATCTTTTGTGTAACGTTGGTTGGTTTTATACCTACGCAGGCCAAAGAACGAACCGGCTGGGGTTGGGGCGGCGTTCCGGCTATCAATTATAATGCCGACGAAGGATTCGGATACGGTGTTCTACTGAACGTGTTCAATTATTCCACAGGCGGTTATTCACCGTACTATTTCAAGATCAATCCGATCATTTTTGCCACGACCGGTGGAAAGCAGGATCATACGCTCTTCTTTGACTCGCCGTATATGCTCGGTCATGGTTTGCGCATCAACGCCCGTATTCGGATTCAGAAGGAAAAGTTCTATCCGTATTATGGTCTTGGAAATGATTCTGAGTATCATGCGAGTTATGTTGAAACGGACAACGACGAGAATTCTTTGGACACGTTGCACGGCAAATACTATTACCGGATGAAGACCAACCAGTACAAGTTTTTTACGAATCTTCAGAAAGCCTTCATGTACGGGAAAGACGGCAAACCGCTTATTTCCGGATTGGTTGGACTCGGCGTGGTCAGCGTATCAAATGAAGAACTGAATAATGATGGGATACCGACGTTGTTAGAAACCGATAAAAATTCATCGGTTCTATCATTAAAAGAGGCCAGGGGTGGGCTGAATAATTTCATAAAAGTCGGTGTTATTTACGATACGCGGGACAATGAACCGGCGCCGAACTCCGGCGTTTGGACGGAAGCGCTGGTTGAATGGTACACCAAATTGCTCGGTAGCGATTATTCCTTCGCGCGATTGACGCTGACGGACAGAAGATATTTTCCGATCACGAAAAAACTCGTCTACGCAAACCGTATCGTTTTTGAAAATATTTTCGGTGACGCGCCGTTCAATATGCTTTATCCGTATGGAAGTTCATGGGCGGCAGATGAAGGCGTCGGCGGTTATCGGACGCTTCGCGGTGTTTTCAAGAACCGTTATATCGGTACGACTAAACTGTTCATGAATATGGAATTCCGTTATAAATTTTACGAGTTCTCCTTGTTCAATCAGGACTTTTACCTGGCCGGTAATCTTTTCTGTGACGCCGGGCGAGTCTGGTATAACGAACCGGTGAATTCGCTGAAAAATCTGCATATCGGAAAAGGCGCCGGACTTCACATCGCGTGGAATGAAAATTTCATCGTTTACGCTGACATGGGACATTCGACAGAATCCGGCCGGCAATTGTACATCGACATTGGTTATCTTTTTTAAACAACCATTTTAGAATCGACGGATTATGAAACTTATAAAGGATAAAAATGTCTTTGGCTGGGTTATGTACGACTGGGCGAACTCAGCGTTTGCAACGACGATCATGGCAGGTTTTTTTCCGGTCTTTTTCAAATCGTATTGGAGCGCGGGCGCAGATGTCAATGAAAGCACGGCTATGCTGGGGTTAGCAAATTCGATTTCATCTTTAATCGTTGCCCTGATCTCGCCTATTCTAGGAGCGATTGCCGACCAAAGTTCCGGTAAAAAACGATTCCTGATCTTTTTTGCATATCTCGGCGCGTTATTAACAGGTTGCTTGTTCATGGTCGAGCAAGGCGAGTGGTTCCTCGCAACAATCCTTTATGCGATTGGAAATATCGGATTCGCGAGCGCTAACACTTTCTACGATTCGTTATTGCCGGATGTTGCTAATGAAAAGCGGATCGATTTCATCAGCGCGAAAGGATACGCATACGGTTATCTGGGTGGCGGTTTGCTCTTTTTGGCGAATGTTCTCTGGTTTTTGATGCCCGCAACTTTTGGTTTGCCCGTGGAAGCGAAAACGACGTTATTGCAGGATCTGAAAAAAGATGCAACCGTGATTCAGGTCAGTCGTCCAGACGACTTTCAGATTCCGGAAAAGTTTGAGACGGGAACCGCAGTCGTCACAAGTTGCTTTACCCGTCCGATTCGTGTTCTCGATCAGAAGACTGAAAATAATCAGTTGATGGTCGATCTTCAGATTTCGCTTCCGGCGGAACTGAATGATTCATTACTGGATAGAACTGTCGTTTTCGGAAAATACCAGCATGGAACACTTCATTCTTTCGACCGGGGAACTTCGGTCATGACAATTGAAAATCTTACCCGTGAGATTACAAATGCCGACTCAGCGCATTTCACGCTGAATAACAGGATTTCATATACTGGCGTCGAAAATGACATGTTGACAGGCGTTTCCGGATTGGAAAACCATTTCGGAACGGTTTCAATGAAAACCGATTTTTTAAATCCACCTGTAGAATTTTTATCCATCCGGCTCAGTTTTATTTCGGTCGCTATATGGTGGGCGATTTTTACAATTCCGCTAATTTTATATGTTAGGGAGCGTAAAACGAATAACCAGAAACGAAAAGCAGGTGAATATATCCGACAGGGATTTACACAAATTTTCGTTACTTTTCGCAAGATTCGTCACCTGAAAGTTGTATTTCTGTTTCTTCTGGCATACTGGCTTTATATCGATGGTGTCGATACGATCATAAAAATGGCGGTCGATTACGGAATGTCGATCGGTTTTTCGTCCAGTTCGTTGATCGTTGCGCTGTTAATCACGCAATTCGTTGGATTTCCATCGGCGATTCTGTTTGGAAAGTTGGGCGAAAAATGGAATGTAAGGAAAGCGATCTTCATCACGCTGGGCGTTTATATCGGCGTGACGATCTTCGGCGTTTTCATGGATGAGACCTATGAATTTTACATTTTATCGATTGTCGTAGGTCTCGTTCAGGGCGGCGTACAAGCGTTGAGCCGTTCTTACTATTCGCGTCTGATTCCAAAGGACCAGACCGCAGAGTTCTACGGATTTTACAATATGCTGGGAAAATTTGCGACGATACTGGGGCCGTTATTAATCGGCGGCACAGGTTTGATCGCTTGCCGACTCGGCTATTCGCCTAACACATCTTCACGCGTCGGTATCGCCTCGGTGTCGATCTTATTCATTCTCGGCGCGATCCTGTTGATATTCGTGGATGAGGAAAAGGGAAAAAGAGAAGTTGAATATTTGTCGTCCGAGAATTCGCTTAAAATATAGAATTCGATATTGACGATAAAATCAGGAGAAATAATGAAACTTGGAAAATATTCATTGGGCATGGGCGACCGTTTCGGGCATCAGGGAAAGGCACAATTATCTGCAATCGTGAAAGCTGCTGAGATGGGCGTTTCGATCACACCGGTTTGGAATAAATCATTTCGCGAACATCAGATTATTGGCACTTCACCGTCCGACACGCGCCGAGAAGCCGATGCGGCGGTCAAAAGTCTTGGCTGGAAGGCGCCGTACTTCGTCGATGCAGATCACATCAACCGAAACACCGTCGCAGATTTTCTGGAATTCAGTGATTTTTTTACTGTCGATGTTGCCGGTTCGATTGGGAAAAAACCGGACGGTCAGGATGTCGCCGGATTTTTTAAATTTTGCGAACGATACACCAAA
>JAQUKI010000083.1 GCA_028719225.1 Fidelibacterota bacterium
GGCAGCAGTAATCCGATCTTTATGCTGGATGAAATCGATAAAGTCGGCGCCGATTTTCGCGGCGATCCTTCTTCCGCCCTGCTTGAAGTGCTGGATCCGGAACAGAATTACTCTTTCAGCGATCATTATCTCGAAGTGACCTACGATCTATCGAAAGTCATGTTTATCGCTACCGCAAATATGAATGACTCGATTCTTCCGGCTTTACGTGACCGCATGGAAATGCTGGAATTCAGTGGCTATATCGAAGAAGAAAAACTCAATATTGCTAAAACTTTTCTCGTTCCAAAACAGATCAAGGAACATGGATTGACGCAAATTAAAGTCGAATTTGACGATAAGGCGTTGAGATACATCATAACAAGTTATACGCTGGAAGCAGGCGTCAGAAATCTCGAACGCGAAATTGCCAATATCTGCCGAAAAGTCGCCAAAGAAGTCGCCGAGAAAAATCGGAAGAAATCTTATTTCATTGATGAAAAAACGGTCGAACAATATCTCGGTCCACGGAAATTTTTCGTCGATTTGGCCGAACGCGTCAGCAAGCCGGGTATTGCCATCGGACTCGCCTGGACAGCCGTTGGTGGCGAAATTCTTTTCATCGAGGCAACGAGCATGAAGGGAACCGGGAAATTGAATCTTACAGGCCAATTAGGCGATGTGATGAAGGAATCCGCCGAAGCCGCGATGAGTTACATCCGCTCCAACGCCAAAGAATTGGGCATCGACGACTCCATCTTTGCGCAGACCGATATTCATATCCACGTGCCGGCCGGCGCTACTCCAAAGGATGGCCCGTCCGCGGGAGTGACAATTCTTTCAGCGGTTTATTCGCTTCTCAAACAGAAAAAAGTCAAAGACAGTCTTGCGATGACCGGCGAAATTACACTTCGGGGCGCTGTACTGCCGATCGGTGGCGTCAAGGAAAAAGTGCTTGCCGCGCATCGCGCCGGATTGAGACGCATCATTCTTCCGGAACAGAACAAGAAAGATTTAATTGAAATCCCGAAGCAGATCAAGAATGAGATGAAGTTCGATTTCGTCAAGGAAATGTCAGAAGTGCTCGATATTGCCATTAAAAAATAATCAAATGGCAATTCACAGAAGAATCCGTAAATTTTCTCGCTTTTTGTAGCAATCTGTGGACGCTTAGCTCAGCTGGTTCAGAGCGTCCCGATACATCGGGAAGATCGCAGAAATTATCGCTGAATCTTCAAGTGTGATTCTGTAACTTCCTTACCAATTTTTGACATTTGGACGCTTAGCTCAGCTGGTTCAGAGCGTCTGGTTTACACCCAGAAGGTCGCAGGTTCGAACCCTGCAGCGTCCACAATAAAGAAATGCCGTGTTATTTTAAATTCGTCCTTTCGTGACCAACTCGGCAAATTTCTCAAATGAGCGGTCGTAAGTGCGTTCGGTGTTATCGGGAAAACAACAGGCGGGAAGTTCACGGTTCGGCAAATGATATTTGAGACAATCACAACAAGTTCCTTTGCGCGAGCAAGGCTCGTAACTGCAATTGCAGGCAGACAAATTTTTTATTTTCTTACATTCCATAAAATCTTCCGCTCCTTTATTATTTCATTGTCAAATCAGAAAAAACAGTTGGAAATTACTTTATAAATATTTACGATTCAATGAAACGATCCAGATGAAAGCAGCCAATAAAATAATGTCTGATCGTTGCCACCTGAAAAAATCATTCAGATATGCAGGATTTAGAAAAAATAAAAAATATTTTCAGAGTAGGCTTGATTTTTATCTATGAAAATACTATTTTTGATTCAGGACATTAAAACAATATAAAGAGGTCTAAAATGAGAAGGAAAATTGTTAGAGTTGGCGCAAGTTTGTGTATCCTTCTTCCCAAAGAGGTCGTTCGGGATATGGATTGGGACTTTGGGCAGGAGATCGACTTGATTCTCGACGAAGAGAATGATAAAGTCATTCTCAGAAACCTGCATGAGCAGGTGGAACCCACGCCGAGTTATCTTGTTGAATTCGATCAGTTCCTGGCGCAATACGGAGGTGCCTTTGAGGAACTGGAAAAACGGATAGAAGTTTGATTATTCAGGATAGTAAGGAGCAGGTATGAGAAGAAAAATAATTCGAGTAGGTTCCAGCCGCGGAGTTCTCCTTCCAAGGGAAGTAACGCGAGCGATGACTTGGGATTTTGGCTCGGAGATCGAACTGAACATGAACAAGGAGAAAAAAGAATTGACGCTCAGTACGATCAAAGTGAAGATCCCGGATGAATACAATACGGATATGATGAATGAGATCGTCGAAATTTTAAATGAAAACGCGGACGTTTTAGGAGGCATCGATGACTAACGATCAAGTTCAACAGGTGAAAATTCTTGGTTTTGCCAACTGGTTGCTGGCGCGGAAATTCGGAACCGAAATAGGCATCCGCGATACGAACGCCATGGAGAATGTCGTCAGTCTTCCCGGCGGTGGGTCATTGACTTGTTTTCTCGGAGAAAAATTATCAAATCGCAGAGACCTGTACACGCAGTTAGGCTGGTTCGTTTACTATATGATCAGCGGCGAGCCGTTCAATTCTAAAAACCGTTCAACAACTCTTTTGATGCTCAGTTGGTGTCTGAAGTATTATCAAATGGACTATGACATCGAGGCATTGAGAGACTTCATCCGTAATATGGATCCAATGAAACAGGGCAATTCGGATATTTCGCTCTGGTTCTCAAGTAACTGTCATTAGTTACCGACGGCTGGTAACTCGAAAAAGTACAGCCGCGTCTACAGAATCTTTCGCCCGTATTGGGAGGGACTTTTTTATGTTTACAGACCGATTGATACGCGCCGCTCGCGGGGAAGCGCGAATAGACCTTTTATTAAAAAATGTACAGCTGGTGAACGTATTATCCGGTGAAATATACCGGACTGACATCGGGATTGATAATGGAAGAATCGTCGGTTTCGGGAATTATTCATCGGAAGAAACAATCGATCTGGATGGTCATTATATTGCTCCGGGATTAATCGACGGGCATGTTCACGTCGAAAGTTCTCTGCTTTCACCAGTGGAATTTGCCCGAACCGTTCTGCCGTTTGGAACGACAACTGTCGTCGCCGATCCGCACGAGATCGCCAACGTTCTCGGTTCGGATGGAATCCATCTGATGATCGATTTGTCGGAAAAACTACCGATAGATATATTTTTTATGATCCCGTCCTGCGTTCCGGCAACGCATTTGGAAACTGCCGGTGCTGTTTTAACAGTGACGGAAATGAAAAATTGGATCGATCACCCGCGCGTTTTAGGAATCGGCGAGATGATGAATTTTCCGGGTGTGTTGTTCGGCGTTCCGGAAGTTCTTGAAAAGTTGGCAATCGTCGGTGATAAAGCCATTGACGGACATGCGCCGTTGCTTTCCGGAAACGATCTCTCGGCTTATGTCGGCGCGGGAATTTCGTCCGATCATGAGAGCACGTCTCCCGGCGAAGCGCGTGAAAAACTGAGAAACGGTATGTTCCTGATGATTCGTGAAGGCTCGGCTGCACGAAATCTGGAAACACTTTTACCCGTTGTTACGTCATTGAATTCATCGGGCTGCGGCTTTGTTACGGATGATAGGCATCCGGATTTCCTGATGGATTTCGGTCATATCGACGGGATGGTGAGGAAAGCAATCCAGCTCGGGCTGAATCCAATCAACGCTTTACAGATGGCTTCGTTAAACACTGCCCGGCATTTTAATATCCGAAAAACCGGTGCGATCGCTCCCGGCTACTTCGCCGATATGATTGTTTTTGATGATTTTGAACATTTTACCGTCCAAAAAGTTTTCAAACGCGGCCGATTGGTTGCGGAAAATGGGAAACCGATTGTCGATATTCCTTCGGTTTCGAACTTGCGCTACGGCTCTGTTCAAGTTGGGCAATTGGATCGCGAACGGCTGAAAATCGATGCTAAAGGAAAATCAGTCCATGTTATCGAAATCGTTCCGGATCAGATTCTCACAAAAAAAACCGTTTGCGAAGCGACTATCCACGCAGGTCAAGTGGTTTCGGACATCAGCCGGGATATTTTAAAGATTGCTGTCATCGAACGCCATCACCGGACGGGAAATATCGGGTTGGGATTTGTCAAAGGACTCGGATTGAAGTCAGGCGCGATTGCCTCGACAGTCGCTCATGATTCACATAATCTGATCGTCGTCGGCGTTACCGATGAAGATATGCTCGCGGCCGTTGCGGCGATTGTACAAATGAATGGCGGGCAGGTTGTCGTTGAAAACGGAAAAGTTCAGGCGACATTGCCTCTGCCGCTTGCCGGTCTGATGAGCGATCGACCGGTCAGTGTCGTTCGTGAAAAAATGGACGAACTGAATCGTGCGGCGCGGAAACTCGGCTCAATTCCGGAAAATCCATTTATGACGCTTTCGTTCCTTGCCTTACCGGTTATCCCCGAACTGAAAATTACAGATAAAGGTCTTGTAGACGTCGGCCGATTCGATTTCATTCCGCTTTTCGTTGAATGATTGTTCGCTGGCAATTTGTAAATTCGGTTTGTCGTTTGATTTTCTGATTTGTAAAGGATTGAAAATGAATTATCGGACTCGCATTTTTACCTGTTTCGTAATCTTTGGATTGGCAACACGGCTCTTCGGACAATCGGTTCAGCAGTTTGCAAATCTTGGTGATTTTCAACTTGAAAATGGGTCTGTCATATATGACTGTAAAATCGGATACCGGACATTTGGGAAGTTGAATTCTGAAAAATCCAATGCAATTATCTATCCGACATGGTTTGGCGGCACGAGCGCCGATATTGCAAATTTGCTGGGTCCCGGAAAATTGGTAAACACGGACAAGTTTTATGTCATCGCCATCGACGCATTCGGTAACGGCGTCTCGTCATCACCATCAAACAGCCAGCGGCAACCGGAAGAAAAATTTCCGCTATTCACGATCCGGGATATGGTCAGAGCCGAACATCGCGTCCTGATGGAAAAACTGGGAGTTATGCATTTGTACGGTGCGATTGGCGGATCAATGGGCAGTTTTCAGGTTTTCGAATGGCTGGCGACGTGTCCGGATTTCATCGATCGGGCGATTCCGTATGTCTGTTCACCACGCCTGACATCGTTTGATTTATTGGAGTTACAAACGCAGGCGCAGATCATCGAATCGTCAAAAAACGCCGGAATGTCCGAAAAGGAAATCCAGAAAACAATAGGCATGTTTACCACGCTGTTCGCGCATTCGCCATCTTATGTCGTCCGTGAGACACCGCTTGAACAATTCCCAGAAATGCTGGCTTCTTTCGACGGCGAACCGTCGAAAGTTTTCACATCCGCTAATAGGTTGAGTCAAATCCGTGCAATGATGGCTCACGATATTTCAAAACCGTTCGGCGGTTCGATGGAAAAAGCCGCCGATCAGATTCACGCGAAAGTTCTGATGATCGTCTGCGCGACTGACCATATCGTCAATCCGGCTCCGGCGATCGAACTTTCCCGGAAGATCGGTGCGGAACTTCTGGTTCTTGAAAGCGACTACGGGCATCTCTCTGTCGGTTATGAAATTGAAAAATGCGGAAAGGCGATTGACGCTTTTCTGAGCAAATAAAAACCGCCTCCGGTTCTGATGAACCGGAAAATAAAAGAACAGACGAATTTGAGATCAATGGACATTCTCTATGAATGAAATATGCAACCAAGTTCGGCGGATTTATAATATTCTGCGTGAATTCTGCGACGTTGGATTTGGTACGGCTCTTTAATAAATTCCATCGGTTTTTAATAGAAGAAGAAATGGCATTTTTAGAATTATTATTTCCTGACGACGATCCAATTTCCAAAATAATCCGGCGAGTCGGCGCCGTTGCCGACAAGAACGATGTCAAAGTCTATCTTGTCGGCGGCGTTATCCGCGATCGGATTCTGGGCTTTCCAACAAAAGATATCGATGTAACCGTTTTAGGTGACGGGCTGACATTTGCGCACCAGATCGCGCACTCTTTTCGCCTGAAAAAAGTAGTTGAGTATCCGAAATTCGGAACCGCGATGATTCCGTATCATGATATTGTTATCGAGGTGGCGACAGCGCGCACGGAAGCCTATGAGCCGGATTCGAGAAAGCCTTCGGTGAAACGCGGGAATCTGCACGCTGATCTGGAGCGCCGGGATTTCACGATCAATGCGCTGGCGATGTCGTTGAATGAAGAAAATCAGTTTGAATTGACCGATTATTTCGACGGATTGAAAGATCTCGATGCTGGCATCATCCGAACGCCGCTCGATCCGGTAACAACTTTTTCGGAGGACCCGCTAAGAATGTTGCGCGCGATCCGGTTTGCAACGCAACTTGGTTTTCAGATCGAAGAGAACACTTTTTGGGCGATTTCACACGTCAAAGAACGGATGTCCATTATGTCGCAGGAACGTATCACCGACGAGTTGACGAAGATACTTTCGACGAAGAACCGGCCATCGTTGGGATTTAAACTTATGGTACAGTCCGGATTGCTTGAAATCATTCTGCCGGAAGTCGCACTCCTCGCCGGCATCGAGCAAAAAAACGGTTATCATCATAAAGATGTTTTTTGGCACACACTCGATGTTTTGGATAATGTCTCGAAGGCGACTGATAAATTTGAATTGCGCTTTACCGCGTTGGTGCATGACATCGCGAAGCCGACAACCAAACAGTATTTTCCCGATAAAGGTTGGACGTTTCACGGGCATGAAGAACTTGGCGCAAAGATTATCGGACGTTTGTGCCGACGGTTGAAGATGCCAAACAAAGTGATGGAATATGCTCAAAAATTGACGCGCCTTCACCTACGGCCGATCTCCATCGCAAACGAAGGCGTCACAGACAGCGCTGTGCGGCGGTTGATCGTTGAAGCGGGAGACGATCTGGACGATTTGATCCTACTTTGCCGCGCCGACATCACGTCCAAGAATCCGCGAAAGGTTTCCGAGTACATGTCGAATTTTGACCGCGTCGTCGATCTCATCCAAGATGTTCGCGAGAAAGACAAGATGCGTGCGTTTCAGTCGCCGGTGCGCGGTGAGGAAATTATGAAATTTTGCGGGATTCTGCCCGGTCCGGTGGTCGGTTATATCAAAGATGCGATCGAAGAAGCGATTCTCGAAGCGAAAATCTCCAATACCTATGAAGCCGCGCGGGAGTTTTTAGAACAAAACGCAGACAGATTGATTCGGGAATTCTCAGCGATATAAAACTTGACAACCTTTATGATAGAGCCTTATCTAAGAGCACGTGTTTCTTTTTTAATAGACTGTTCAATGAAAAATCAGTGAGGTAGCGTTGTTTAAAAAAGCGATTTCAGTTTTTTGGGAACCTTCGGCGACTTTCGCATCGCTGAAACAGCATACGACGTGGATGGATGTGATAATTCCATTGCTCATCGTCGTTATCGTTTCTATCGTGACCTTACCCTACATTTCGCCGATTGCGGTCAGTTATCAAAAAGGATTGATCGAGAAGAGCGAACGATTTACCGATGAGCAAAAAGACGCTGTCTATCAGCGGATGGAAAAGCAGACCAATCCGTTGAAAATGTCTATCATGACTACAATTTCAATCATCGTGAAAGCGTTGGTTATTACGCTTGTACTCTGGTTCGCTGGTAATTTTCTACTTGGCGGAGAGGCGAAGTACCTCGTGATCTTTGCATTGACGGCTTATGTTGGACTGATCGATCTCGCTTCCATGGCGGTAAAATATCCATTAATCATTTCTCAGCAATCGATCCAAATTTACACAGGCCCGGCGCTCTTTTTTGAAGATAACGGCTCGTTTCTCTTTCGATTCCTGACGACGCTGGATATTTTCGCCGTTTGGAAAGTCATTGTATCTTCGATTGGTTTGAGCGTGATCTATAATAAAAAATTAGGAAAATCTGTCACGATCGTGACGATCCTCTGGTTGATTTACGGTGTCGGTGCGTCATTACTCGGCGGCCTGACTAAAATGTAATTGTAAAGGAATTAGCATGCGAAAATTGGTCTTGATAGCCCTCTTCTTTGTCGCCACGGCGATTGGTGCCGACCAAAATCTCACCTTGCAGGAATGTATCCAGATTGCACTAAAAAATAATCCGGACATTCGCCTCGCTGATAAAATGCTTGAATCGGCAAAAGTGGGCGTTGCCGGTTCCTATTCGTCGATCCTTCCGAATGTCTCGTTCGGAACGTCGGCAACGCATCAAACGCAGGGACCCAGCGAATATGTTATTGGTGGTGTATTGACAGACAAGGCAAAATCTACAACAAACATATATGGGACCGGTCTTTCATATTATCAAAACCTATACGACGGCGGAAAGTGGTGGAACTCGATTCGCCTTGCAAAAAACAGTTATAAAGGCCAATCGTTCACGCGCGATATAGCGCGTCAGACATTGATCGTCACTGTCACGGAAAAATTCTACGGCGTTCTGCAGGCGCAGGAATTATTGAAAGTTTATCAAAAGTCGCTGGAAAACAGCCATGAACAGTTGAAGAAAACCGAAGAAATGCACAGAATCGGTCAGGTCGCCAAAAAGGACTTGTTCAAATCGCAGGTGCGCGAAGGAAGCGATCGGTTGAATGTCATTCAGCAGGAATCGACGTTGAAACTGAAGATCGCTGAGTTGAAGGTTGTGCTGGGTCTCTCATCGGATCAGGAAATTCAGGTTAATGAAAGTATCTATCAACGACCTCAGTTCGTTGACATGGAAACAGCAATTGCAAAAGCCCTTTCGCAAAATCCCGAATTCAATGCTCTGCAAACTGAAAAGCAGACATCCTTCCTGCAATACCGGATCGCGAAAAGCAACTGGTATCCGTCCATTAACTCGACCTATTCCTATTCACGCAACGGCTCCGAATTTTCCAAACTCTACTCGGACATCGGTAAGTGGTACTCGTCCTCGCTAAATTTGAGTTTGAGCATTCCGATCTTCGACGGGCTTTCGCGCAAGACGACGATCCAGCAAAAAAAGATCGATTATATGTCTTATGACGATAAGATCGAAAAGAAAAAGCTGGAAATCAGGAGTCAAATTGAAAATCTGATCCTCACGATGAACACTTACCGGGACATGGTTGCCATCAATGAATTGAATATCGAATCGGCGCAGGAAGATTTGCGACTGCAACAGGAAATGTACCGGCTGAATTCTGCAACACTGCTTGAAGTTCTCGACGCTCAGGTTGCCTTGACAACCGCCGAGGGCAAATTAATATCTATCAAATACGATGCAAAAATCGCCGAGGCACGCCTCGCTTATGCTATGGGAACGCTTTAGGAGCCATTCATGAAGAAGAAAAGTAAGAAAAAACTGATTATTGTCCTGATCATTCTGGCGGTCATAGCCGTCTTTGTCGTGATGAATTTTACCAAGGATAAAGTCAAACCAATCGTCGTTCAGACCGAAAAGGTCAAACGTGAAAGAATCGTTCAGACGGTCAACGCATCCGGTTCGCTGATACCCGTTACGCAGGTCAAGATCAGTGCGAACGTCAGCGCCAAGATCATGAATATCACGGTCAAGGAAGGCGATCTAGTGAAAAAGGGTGAGTTGCTGGTAGAATTGGACAAAGAGCAGTATGCGGCCGCTTACGATAAGGCGTTTTCCTATGTTCAATCCAATAAGGCGAGCCTGAAAAAAGTCCAGAGCGATCTGAAACGGACTCAGGCGCTTTACAAAAGCAATCTGACGTCAGAATCGGAACTCGAAGCCGCGACGGCACAGGCTGAACTCGCGGAAAGTCAGGTGCATCAGTCGGAAGCCGCGCTGAAACAGGCGCTCGACGATCTGAATAAAACGCGCATTTCATCACCCATGAATGGAATTGTCACCAGCCTGAATAAAGAGATCGGCGAAATCGCGCTCGGTTCGGTTTTTCAGGAAGATGTAATTCTGATCGTTTCTGACATGTCGAAAATGGAAGTCAAAATCGAGGTCGATGAAACCGATGTGGTGGATTTGAGCATCGGCGATACGGCGAAGATACAGATCGACGCGATTCCCGATACGACTTTTATGGGCGTCGTTTCGGAAATCGCTCACAGCGCAACGACGACCGGCGCCGGCACACAGGAACAGGTTACCAATTTTGAAGTATCCATCTCCGTTCTGGGACAGGATGCTCGTTTCCGTCCGGGTATGTCATCAACCGTTGACGTTATCACGGACACAAGAATAAATGCGCTCGTCGTTCCGATTCAATCGCTGACAGTCCGCAATCCCGATGATACGACATCGGTGGCACTCGAATCGGATAAGAAAAAGAAAAAACCGGAACCGACCATCGAAGAACCTGAAAAAA
>JAQUKI010000084.1 GCA_028719225.1 Fidelibacterota bacterium
GTCGGGAAAGCGATAGACGGAACAAGTTTTCGGATTTCCCTGAGCGTCGCAGTTTTCCCGGCATCGTCGAGCAAATCGACATCCACGCATTCATAGGAAACACCATTTTGTTTCAAAAACGCCTTGGTGTTCTGGCAATAGATGCAAGTGCTGAGCGCGTAAATTTTAACCGGTTTTGCCATGCTTGTTCTTTGAAAATAACGTAATGCTTAGAGAGAGACCGTTTTATGGTCGATTCGCTACAGCCGATGGTTATAAAAATAATCAAAGAGCTTCATCATATTTAAGCCGCTCCTGTACTAGCTTTTCAATTGTGGAAATGACAATATCGATATTCTCTTTTATTTTTTTATACGAATCATAAATCATTTTGAAGTCCTTAACTGTTTCTCCGGCTTCTCTCATTACCAAAGAGTCCCACAATAGATTATCCGCTTTATTGAAGTGTTCCTTCAATTCCTGGCTGAGAAAGATGCGATTTCTCGTAATATAAATGTGGAAGTCCGAGAACTTTGACCTTGCTTCGTTGAGACGATACCAGAAAATCTTTTCTTGGAAATATTTGTTCTTATCCGGTGCGATCATTAAGTCATTGATATGGTCATTATCCCATTTATAACTCGTAAGAATTTTCCTAATCTCATACTCTTTCAATCGATCTAAATCCGTATACTGTTGAAAAGGGGATACGAGGCTACTAATATGATCTCTTCCGTCATGCAGTTTAGCCCATGCCATTGGAAGAACTTCATACTCTTTCTCGTGTATCTTTGTAACTCTGCTGAAAAGTGTGTTTATTCTATACCTGACATCTTCGAGTTCTCGATCATGGGCTAATTTGTATTCTTCGAGTCTTGTCGCAAACTTATTTTCAATCCATTTCTTTCCAAGAAAAATAAAAAGGCCGTATGCCAAGCCTACAGCGCCGCCGCCATAGACAACGAGTTTGCCAATGAACTCAAGGAATGTCTCCATTATATCATTCACTTTCTAATCACGTTATTTAACTTCGTTTTTACTTGAGGCCTCTTCTTTCCAGGAGCGCGTCGATCTTCGGTTCTGATCCGCGGAAACGTTTGTACAGGACCATCGGGTCTTCAGCGCCGCCTTTGGAAAGAATATTATCGCGGAAAGATTTGGCTGTTGCCTGATCGAACAATCCTTTCTCTTCAAAAGCCTGAAATGCGTCGGCGTCCAGAACTTCCGCCCAAATGTAGGCGTAATAACCGGCAGAATAACCGCCCGCGAAAATGTGCCGGAAATAATAACTCTTGTAACGCGGAATGATTTCCGGGATCAATCCGATTTTTGCCATCGCCTGATCTTCAAACGTGATGGCATCGGTTTCCGGCTGGGTGATCGTATGCCAGTTCATATCGAGAATCGACGCGGCCAGATATTCGAGGGAGATGAATCCCATGTTGAACCGCTCTGACTTTTTGATTTTTTCGATGAGTTCATCGGGAATCGGTTCGCCGGTCTGGTAATGTTTGGCATAGGATTTCATGACTTCCGGATGCGTCGCCCAGTTTTCCATGATTTGCGACGGAACTTCGACAAAATCGCGCGAGACGTTTGTGCCCGAGATTTTTTTATATGAACAGTTGGAAAACAAACCGTGCAACGCATGTCCGAATTCGTGAAAAAGCGTTTCGACCTCATCCAGCGTCAACAGCGACGGTTTGTCCGATGTCGGTTTTGTGAAATTGTAAACATTGACGATGATTGGCGCGATGTTTTTTCCATCTTTCCGTTTCTGTTCGCGGAAATTGCTCATCCAGGCGCCGCCGCCCTTACTCGCCCGGGGAAAATAATCGACGTACAGGATTCCGATATGTGACCCGTCGGCTTCTTTAACCTCGAAAACTTTAACATCGTCATGGTATTTTGGAATATCGGTACGCTCGGTAAATGTGATACCCCAAAGTTTCGTCGCAACGTCGAACGCGCCGTTTCGCACTTTTTCCAGATCGAAATACGGACGGAGCGCTTCATCGTCGAGATCGTATTTTTCCTTGCGGAGTTTCTCTGTATAATAGAACCAGTCCCACGGTTTGAGTCTCAGATTTTTCGCTTCTTTGGTCAGCATTTTCTGGAGATCTTTCGCCTCGTTTTGAGAGCGTTTGAGCGCCGGTTGCCACAATTGATCGAGTAAATTGTAAACAGCTGCCGGATTCTTTGCCATGTTTTCTTCCAGTATGAAGTCGGCGTGCGTTGCATAACCCAGCAGATTCGCACGTTGCAGACGTAGAGCGGCAATTCGCGTTAATATCACTTTATTGTCGAGATCATTGTCGTGATTTCCGCGGCTGGCGTAAGCTTTGAAGATTTTTTCGCGCAGGTCGCGTCTTTCGGAATACTGGAGAAACGGCCAGATGCTGGGCGCCTGGAGCGTGAAAACCCATTTGCCCGATTTCCCGCGCTCGGTTGCGGTTTCGCTCGCCGCGGTGATGACCGACTGCGGGAGCCCGGCGAGATCGGATGGATTTTCGATAACGAGTTCAAATGCGTTGTCTTCCGCGAGTATGTTATCGCCGAATTTGAGCGACAAAACTGAGAGTTCCTCGTTGATCTTCCGGAGTTCCGTCTTCCTGGAGTCGTCGAGATTTGCGCCGCCACGGACAAATTCCTTGTAATTTTTTTCAAGCAGTTTCATCTGTTCAGGATTCAAGCCCAACTGATCTTTTTGATCGTAAACGGCTTTGACGCGTTGGAATAGTTTGGCGTTCATTAAAATGTCGTCGCTGTGCTTTGATAATAAAGGCGCAACGGTCTTGGCGATATTTTGAAGCGAGTCGTTTGTGTTCGATTCGAGCATGTTGTAAAAAACACTGCTGACGCGTGAAAGCATTTCGCCGGTGCCTTCCAGCGCTTCAATTGTGTTCGCGAAGGTCGGCTCGGCGGGATTATCGGCAACGGCGATTACTTCCAGACTGTCCTGTTCGAGTCCGGCTTTAAATGCGGGCAAATAGTGTTCGTCTTTGATTTTATCGAAGGCCGGAGTCCCGAACGGCGTATCGAATTCACTGAAAAACGGATTATCGATCTTATGACTGCAAGACATAAATAGCAGAAGAACTCCACTTAGGATGCACACGGCTTTTCTCATTGGAAGGCTCCTTTGAATGTTTCGAGGTTTGTATTTTAAACAAGGTTAAAAATGTTATCAAAAACTACCCTAATAATCGTTGTAAATATAATCGCCCGGACATGAAACCCGGAACAGAATTCTTCAAGTGGTTTTAAAGGTCGATTTCAGGTCGATGCCTGCTCTGGACCGTCCCGGAATTTCAAAGTCGCCTTTCTCGGGATTTAGCCGGTAGTCTTTTCCCCATTCAGGGTAATTTTGCACAATGGCATTGACGGCATTCGCAATATAACGGACTTCGGACTCGGTCATGGTCGGATGCAGAGAAATGCGCACCCAGCCCGGTTTGCGGCTGAGGTTGCCCTCATCGATCTGGTTGGTGATTTCCTTTGACTGTTTATCGTCGATATGTAGTAAAACGTGACCATAAGTTCCGGCGCACTGACAGCCGCCGCGCGTCTGAATTCCGAAGCGGTCATTTAGAAGGCGTACGATCAGGTTGTGATGGACTACCCGACTATAAAATGAAACGAACCCGATGCGGTGATGGTTCTGTGATTCCGGAACGGTTATTTCCGGAACTTTGGTTAGTTCCGCTAACAATAATTCGGTCAGAGCATGTTCCCGCGCAATGAGGTTGGCCGTACCCATTTCTTCTTTTAGTAAAATGCATAGCGCGGCGCGAATCGCCTGTAAAAAGCCGGGCGTTCCGCCATCTTCACGCACTTCAATATCCTGAAAAAAATGATGTTCGCCCCATGGATTTGTCCACATCACGGTTCCGCCGCCCGGATGATCCGGAATGCGGTTGTCGTAAAGTTTTTTATCGAACAGTATCACACCGGACGAACCCGGTCCGCCCAGAAACTTATGTGGCGAAAAAAAGATCGCGTCTAATTTCTGTTCCGGTTTGGCCGGGTGCATATTCATTTCGACATACGGCGCCGAAGCCGAGTAATCGACAAAGCAAAGCCGCTCGAATTCATGCATGATCTCAGCCATTTCATGAATCGGCGTGATCAGACCGGTGACATTTGAACAGGCTGTGAACGAGCCGATGATCATTTTTCGGTCGCGATTCGATTCTAAGATGTTACGCAGGTGACCGAGATTGGGCAAGCCGTCTGACTTTTTACAGAGCAGAACGGTATCGCAGCAGCACTCTTCCCACGTAGTTTGATTGGAATGATGCTCCATATGCGTTAGAATGACAAGCGCCTTTTCATTCGGAGGAATTGTGACTTTCTCCCGAAATTTATCGGGGAGGCGCAATCCGAGCAGGCGCTGAAATTTATTGATTACGGCTGTCATCCCAAACCCGGCAAAGAGCAGAATGTCATCCTGTCCGGCATTGACATGTTGTTTGATGATGCGGTGCGCCTGATGATAGGCGTCGGTCATGATCGTGCCGGTCAGAGTCGTCTCGGTGTGCGTATTGGCAACATACGGTCCTATGATATTTGCCATATAATCTTCAATCGGCTTGTAAAGTCGCCCGCTGGCCGCCCAATCGGCATACAGGATTGGCAAGTGTCCGCCCGGGAAATCGTATTGTTGATCTGTGCCGATTATGTTGCGGCGATATTTTAAAAAGTAAGTCTCAAGATTTTGTTTGCTGTTCATTATTCCATGCCAAATTTTAACGATTCGCTTCTAAATTTAAACAAATCGAAGATGGGTTATGATTAAAATATTTTAAGGTTATAAATGCAGAAGAAAATTACCATTTGTAAAACTACGCCGGATTTTCTACTTTCCGACGGAATGTGGAAGCATCTCTACTCAGGAAAATTTAGAGCCGTACGACTGATCTTGATTATTCTGGCATTTTTTCCGCTTTTCGCCTCCGAACCGATTCCTCCGAACATACCGGAATTTTATTTTCGCTTCAAGATAGAAAATCAGGTTGAACTCGAACGACTGACACGGATGATTTCCATCGACAACGTCAGAAACCTGACGGTATATGCTTACGCCAACCGGAAGGAATTCGCATCTTTTTCTGGACTTGGATATGCTTACGAAATTTTGCCGCATCCCGGAAAACTTATCGAATCGAAAACGGCGAAATCCGCTGCTGAAATGTCCGCATGGACATCCTATCCAACATATGAAACGTATCTCGGAATGATGAACCGGTTTGCGACAGATCATCCCGACTTATGTCAGATCGTTTCAGCCGGCACTTCGGTAAATGGCCGGCAAATCCTGTTCGCGAAAATCTCGAATCACGTCGATACCGAAGAAGCCGAACCGGAAGTAATGTTGACGTCTACAATGCACGGCGATGAAGTCGTGGGTTATGTTCTGATGCTCCGCCTGATCGACTATTTATTAACGAATTATGCAACCGATTCGCGCATCACGAACCTGCTCGACAGCACCGAAATCTGGATCAATCCGCTCGCCAATCCAGACGGAACTTACGCCGGTGGTAATTCAACAGTTTTCGGAGCGACGAGATACAATTCAAACAGCATCGATTTGAACCGTAATTTTCCCGATCCGGCATATGGGGATCATCCGGATGGAGAAATTTATCAACCGGAAACATCGGCAATGGTGAGTTTGGCTGAAACACATCATTTTGTCCTATCGGCAAATTTTCACGGCGGCGCTGAGGTCGTGAATTATCCGTGGGAAACATGGTCGCGACTTCACACAGACGACGCATGGTTTCAATCTATCGCTCACCAGTACGCCGACACAGCCCAGCAATTCGGCAGGCGCGGCTATTTTAATGACGTTGAATTCAACGACGGTATCACGAACGGCTATTGCTGGTATCCGGTTCACGGCGGCAGACAGGATTTTATGACCTATTTTCAGAATGGTCGTGAAGTCACGATTGAAATTTCCGACATCAAAATGCCCGCCACTTCGACTCTGGATTATTACTGGGAGGCGAATTACCGGTCGCTCATTCATTATCTCGAAAATGCTCAATTCGGGATTCGCGGAATCGTTACCGATCCGTTCGGAACGCCGTTGAATGCAACCATAACACTGATCGGCCATGATGCCGACAATTCGGAAGTCGTTACCGATTCGGATGTTGGTGATTATTACCGTCTTTGTTCGCCCGGAACTTTCCGGATGAAGATCGAATCGGATGGATTTCTATCCGAGGAGATCGATTCGGTAGTTATCACCGCGGATCGTCCGACGATTCAAAAATTTCAACTGAAAAAAGATTGCATAGCCGGTGATGTCAATCAGGACGGATCCATCGACGTGACCGATCTGCTGCGCGTCATTCGCTTTTCACTGAACCGCACTCAGCCGGACGAACAGGAAAAATTTCCTGCCGATTGGAACGCGGACGGTAACATTGACAGGCAGGATATTATGGGAATTGTAAATGTCATTTTGAATTCGTCGAAATGATTGATATTTTATGCACGATGAAAATTTTAGAAAAAACCATCAGAATAAATAGAATGCCGTGGTTATTGCTGGCAATTCTTTTCCTGGGCGGATGCGCTGCGCACCCAACAAT
Organism: Fidelibacterota bacterium; assembly: GCA_028719225.1. Taxonomy (GTDB): domain Bacteria; phylum Fidelibacterota; class UBA2242; order UBA2242; family UBA2242; genus 0-14-0-20-45-22. The sequence goes on from JAQUKI010000084.1 coordinate 6,588, forward strand.
CAGTCCGATCCCGTTGAAGAAAGGCGAAGTCTATACCGGCGTTACGCTTTCGATGGAAAATGTCTTTCCGATGTTTGTCTATCGAAAAGGTTTATCGGAAAAAAGTGACTTTGGCGTCCGCATCGGGATTCCACTTTACGGTACCGGTGTCGATTATTCACGCGTCGTCTATTCCCGGAAAAACGCGTATGATATTCTGAATTTTGCCTTTTCAATCACGCCGAATTCCAGTTTCGACATGACTTATTACACCGTGAAAAGACTTCCAGCCAAACCGCAGAATTCTTATTACACCGGCTTTCGGGCGATGATCATTCCTCACGGGATCAACGATCAACGATCCGTTCGTGTTGGCTTTCTGATGGGATTGAATTTCTCCCGAAAGGTCGGCATCGAAATCGGCTATTGCCACGACCTTGACCGGGGACAACCGATCGAATACCTCTTCAGTCCGAAAGCGCACAATGATCCGAAATATCCGGCGGTGACCGAATATGGTTTTCCGACGGAGAATTCGCGGCTCGTTGGACTTTCCTTCCAGCTTTCTTTCAGCACCAAAGTCTTCCAAAAGAAAAGCCAAACAAAGTAATTGGATTTCCATCACACTACACAACCGGGTCGCAGAGTAAATTGGGCACGGAAATTTACCAGATGAAACGTGTCTTTCTAAATATCGCCACCATCCTACTCCTCGCTGCAACATCGGAAACGGTGACCGCCGGAGTCCGCCTGACTGAAACGATACAGACGCTGACGCCTTCCCGGATTTCACTCTCTCGCCCAGAAACAGACGAGTTGACGATAGCGCTTCACCCCGGCGACCTGGCCAAAGAAGTCATTCATGATTCGACGGGGGATTTTTTGAAATTGGTAATGAAGGATGAAAGTTACACGCAGGAAACCGGCAAGGCGCGTTTACCAGTTGTCCGGCGGATCGTTTATGTTCCTGAAGGTTCGGAAATCTCCGTTCGGCTGATTCATTCAACGGACGAAACAGTCGATTTAAAAGATGTCGCCGGAAGTTTGCTAATTAGCCCGGCACAACCGCCGATCCCAAAATCGTCCGCAAATCCGAATCGCACATTCATCGTGAACCATGAGTTTTACGAAATAGACGCGATCTATCCTGAAAATCCGGTTCGTGTCGTCGGAGAATTTCAATTACGGAACCATCGCGGCGTTATTGTTGAAATTTGTCCGGTGACATACAATCCGAAGCAAGGCGTTATAAATGTTTCGACAGACATGGAAATCGGAATTGAATATACTCCGACCGCGAAAAAATCATCATCAGTCCGCGGCATTCCGGAATTCGATAAAATCGCACTGGAGATGTTTCTCAATCCACCGGAAAAAGATCAAATCTCTTCAGATTCATCCCTGAATTTTCTGTTCATCGTCGGCGACAAATTCGTCTCGCATTCGGATTTGTTGCGATATATCGAGTGGAAAAAACAGAAAGGTTTTCACGTTACAGTCAAATCGGCAACCGAGTTGGGCGGAACGACGTTTTCTATCCGAAATTTCATCTTGTCCGCTTACCAAAGCGAGGAACCGCCTGCATATGTTTTACTTGTGGGTGACGTTGGGGATATTCCGGCGTGGACCGGTGACCAGAGTACTTCTGAAACGGATGTGGACTATACACAGATGACTGAAGGAGATTACGTTTCGGATATTTTATTGGGACGTTTTTCCGCTCAAACAGACGCCGAACTGAGCGCGATCATCGCCAAATCGCTGGCATACGAAATGGCGCAATTTCCGACAATGAACTGGCTCGATAAAGCAACATTCATTTCGTCCGATGATCCGGATTATTATACGATTTCCGATAGCACACACGAATTTGTCATCGATAGTTTTATGACACCGAATGCGATCACTTCGACGCACATCCGTGGATTTTCCGGCGGAACGACCGGCAATATCATTTCTGCAATTAACTCCGGAACGTCAATTTGCAACTATTCCGGTCATGGCTCGGCAACGGCATGGGGCGGCCCGACTTTTTCGATCGCAAACATCAATTCTCTGACAAATTCAGGGATGACGCCCTTTATTGTCAGCAATGCCTGTCTGACCGGTTCGTTCGGCACGACAACCTGTTTCGGCGAGAGTTGGATTCGGGCGGCAAATAGGGGCGGTTTCGCATTTCTTGGTGCATCCAATTCGAGTTACTGGTATGAAGACGACTGGATGGAACGCCAAATGTACGATGCTTATTTCAACCAAAAATTGTATAGTATTGGCGCGATGAAACTGGTCGGCCTGATGAACGTCGTGAAAAACTCTCCGGATTATGCCGAATATTATTTCGATATTTACAACATTCTCGGCGATCCGTCCGTCGTTCCATGGTTGGGGCAGCCACGCGTCGCCGATGTCGTTCATGAACCGGTTTTTTATCTTGACAATGAAACTTTCGATGTTCAGGTCAATGTCAACGGAACCGGAGAACCGAATGCACTCGTTGCATTGTTTAACAATGAAAAGTTGATCGGTTCCCGTCATACGGATTTAACGGGAACAGCAACGATTCCGATCGATCTTCAGCCGGATTCAACCGGATATATTTTGGTAACGATTACCGGCGTCGATTTGAAGGCCGTCGTCGATACGATTGAGATCAAATTACCGTTAATCGCCACCATCGAGCCGGACACGGTCGTCATTTCACAATCGACTGAAATTCGGGTGCGCGTAACCGATTCGGCAACATTGAAACCGGCTCCAAATGTCGAAATCTCTCTGACAAACTGGGAGTTCGATTCCGATTCCATTTTTAGCCAAACAGATACGAGCGGACTCGCTGTTTTTATAGTGACGCCTCATTTCGGTGAAAATATCCAAATAACCGGCAGACGCAATATCGATCAACGCATCCTTTTTACCGATTCGTTGATCGTGACCGGCGGAGGCGTTTTTCAGCAACCGGACATTTCCGCAAGCGTCGATTCCATCGGCTTGATCGGATCGCTGACCACGGATTATCAAGGAAACATTTCGGCATCGTGCGACGAATCCGGCATCGAATTATTCGTTAAAGGATGTGGCATCGATACATCCGTCGCCGCGAAATCCATTTCAGTGACGCCGCGGACGATCGGCAAGTTGCGCACCGCCATCGCGAAATCAGGATACGACATTTATGAAGAGACCATTCTCGTTCATAACGTAACCGCTCAACTTTCAGGCGTCGTGCAGGATTCCTCTGAAAACGGATTACAGGACACTCGCGTCACTGGTTTTCTTCTGCCGGATTCTGTCAACGCCGTTTTCGATGTGACGACCGGACAATCGGGAACGTTTTCAATTTCATCGGAACTGAGCGTCGGCAATTATCTGATCAGCGCCGAACTGTTCGGATACAAACTTTTTTCAAAACAAATATTCTTAAAATGCGACGAGAATCTTACGACGATCGTCATGCAGGCGGACTCCGGCGGCTGGCTGTCGGGAAAAATTACCGAAACCGGAACGAATCTTCCGATTGACGCGACGGTCGGAATCGACCGGCAAT
>JAQUKI010000085.1 GCA_028719225.1 Fidelibacterota bacterium
CAGATAAACCCTCACCTATTTTTAATCTCGGATTTGGTCCCATTTTATCTTCGGATTCAGTAGTATAAAACCAAGCAGGATTACTGGAGTCAATTCTACCACCCTCTATGTCGAACTTTCCGGTGGGCGTATCTCCATTTCTTTCCAATTGCTCTTTCGATGTACCATCTTTTTTAAATCCACCTTGTCCTCTTGCATCAAAAGTAGCAATTGCAGTACCGTTATTAGAATAAAGTGTTAATGTCCCGGGTACCTTTCTGTCAGGATTAAAATTAACCTCAATGTACCAACTACCGTTTTGATCCACAAACTTCAGCGGATTATTATCACAATACTGATACGAAGAAAGATGAGGATACTCCATCCACAGCGGATCGACTTGCGTAAACCGCCCGATCTCCGGGTCATAATAGCGGTGCCATGAGTAATAGAGATCGGATTCCTCTTCCCACTTCCCGCTAAGGCGGGATCTACGTCCCGATTTCATCGGGACTCCGACCTTCCCGGTGAACTTGTAGGCGTTACTAGTACCGCTGGCATTATTTTCCTCGCCGAATGAGTAGAAGTCGCGGCTCCAATCCATTGTGCCGCTGGCATTACTAATCGCCCTGGCAGAGCCGAGGTAAACTTGTCCCGAAAGCGTTAGCGATTCGGGATCGTTATGGATATACGTTACTACTCCAGCAGAGTTCTTTCGGGCCAGTTTCTTGCCATTGCCGTAAATGTAGTTGTACTTCAGGTTATCATCTCCATCGTATTCAGAAAGAACTTTACCACTCGATGTAATATACCGAGTTATTCCCGTCTTGTCAACTTTCATGACGCGCTTATCGTTTAGTATAACTATGATTGTGGTAGAAGAAAATTAATATTGCACATCTTTTTTAGTAAGGGCGCACATTGCAATCAATCCCATACCAGACAGTTCACATTCCCCATTTCATTCATTACCGTTTTAAACACTTGCCGGGAAATAAAAATTTCGATAGTTTTCATCATTCAGTTTTTTATCAGATTTTTGATTTTGGTTTGAGACGTTGGCAATTAACGGAATATTGAGAAAAGGGATCAAATTCGTCTAAAGCGGAGGCATTTTATGGATAAGTACATCTTGGCGCATGACATGGGAACCAGTTCCAACAAAGCCATGCTGGTGACAGTTTACGGCGACATCATCGGCTCGACAAAAAAAGAATATTCAATGGTAATGACTCAGCCCGGTTTTGCAGAGCAGGAACCATCCGATTGGTGGAATGCGATCTGCGAGACATCGAAGAGTGTCATCGAGCAGACCGGTATCAATCCGGCGGATATTGTCGGTGTTACGTTTTCTTCGCAAATGCAGGGATTGGTACTCATGTCAAAAGAAGGCGAACCGCTTCGACGTGCGATCTCTTGGGTTGACAGCCGCGGCGGTGATATTATGCGCGAACGCATCTGGACGTGGCCGAGAATTCAAGGTTACAACATTTTCCGGCTGATCAGATTCCTGATAATTACAGGCGGCGCTCCCGGTCTGGCCGGAAAAGACATCATCGGTAAAATTCTCTGGCTGAAAAAGCATGAACCGGAGAACATCGCGAAAACATTTAAATACCTCGATCCTAAGGATTTTATTGTTTATAAAATTACCGGCAATTATGTGAAATCGACCGATTTGGCCGTTGTCTGGTGGCTGATGGATACAAGAAAAAATGTCAATCAGTGGCATACGGGACTTTGTAAAATGGTCGGGATTGAAACCGACAAACTTCCGGAAGTGAAAACAAGCAAAGCGATCGTCGGTTCGGTAACTAAAACAGCCGCTCGCGCCATGGGAGTTCTTCCCGGCACGCCTGTTATCAATGGCGCCGGCGATATTTCCGCCTCAGCGCTTGGTTCCGGCGCTGTCGAAAACGGCAGATTGCATGTCCGAATCGGAACAAGCGGCGGAGTTGCCGGTCATTTTACGAAACGGAAGATCGATCTGGCACATTATGCCGGTTGCATCGGAAGCGCATATCCTGAAAAATATTATCTGGGAATCGGAACTCAGGATACGATGGGAATCTGTTTGGAATGGGTAAAGAATAAAGTCATTTACCATGCTGAAAAACTGCAGCAGGAATACGATGTCGATAAATTATACATGGTACTGGATAAATTGGTACAGCGCGTGAAACCCGGTTCTGATGGATTGATCTTTACGCCATGGCTTTACGGAGAACGCTGTCCTTTGAATGACGATACGGTTCGGGGCGGTCTTTATAATATCGGATTAAACCACACCCGCAGTCACATTATCCGCGCCGTATTTGAAGGGATCGCCATGAATGCGACGTGGGCGCTTGAAGTAATGGAACGTCTCTTTGATAAAGTCGAGGATTTGAACTTCGTCGGCGGCGGCGCATTGAGCGATACATGGTGCCAGATCATCGCCGACATTATGAACCGGCCGATCCATCAGGTCACCGATCCCCAGCAGGCAGCCGGAAAAGGCGTCGCATTACTCGCCAGCTGGTCGCTCGGATACATCAAGACTTTTGAAGAAATCGGCAAACATGTCAAGATCAAAAATACCTTCTATCCCAACCCTGAAAACCGGGAAGTATATGATAAGCAGTATAAGGCGTTTAAAAATTTGTATAAGCAGAACCGTAAATGGTAAGCACACATGAACAGTAAAACGAAATAGCTGCGGATTCGGATCGTGATAGAAAATTTATCGGAATTCTGTTCGTCCGGGACTCTCTGCAGCACACGTCAGATCGACGTCAATGAAAATGTTACCTTGCAGGCGATCACTTTTACGCCGGCAAATCCAAATGGCAATCCCGAAGTCGTATTTGTGCCCGGCTGGATTTCGCTGATGTCCGGCTGGAAGAAGGCATTGATCGAAATGAGCCGTGATTTCACGATTCATTATGTCGAAACACGCGAAAAGAAATCGGCAAACGTCCGGGGAAAGGTCAGTTTTGAAGTAGAAGATTTCGCGCGGGATATTGCCGCCGTTATCGATGCATTTGGATTGAAAGATCGTGAATATATCCTCGGCGGAAGTTCACTTGGCGCGACCGCGATCGTAGACAGTTTTCGGTTTCTGAGCAATCGGCCGCTTTGTCTGGCGCTCATTGGCGTCAATGCCGTTTTCTATATGCCGAAATTCGGGATGAGCATCGTCCGCATCTTTCCACCGCGTCTTTATATAGTCTTTAAACCGATCCTGAAATGGTATCTGCGGACTTTTCGGCTGGACATCAAGAACGATTACGCTCAATATGAGAAATATTGCCGGAATATCGAATCCGCCGATCCGTGGCGGCTGAAAAAATCTGCGCTTGCCTTCGTCCGGTATTCCATCTGGGATCGACTGCAAGACATTGACATCCCAACACTTCTTTTCGGCGCGTCCAAAGACGAACTTCATAACATGGAGAATATCCTCCGCATCAATCAATCATTGCCCGGCAGTACTTATGTCGATCTCGAGATCAACAGCAACACACACAATGAACTGATGGTCATGGAAATGCGGAAATTCCTCACGAAGATTACGCCTACCGCCAAAGCCTGAAATCCCGAATCAGGTCGCAGATAGATAAAGCAACCTTTACACTCATCCCGATAACCTTTTAGGCGCATCGGAGTACTTTTTAGGCGCTTCCGACAACCTTTAAGGTGCTTTGGATGACCTTTTAGATGGATTTTATAACCTTTTAGGTGCTCGCGAGTACCTTTTAGGTGGTCTCGAGTACCTATAAGCTGGTCCGGAGCATCTTTTTCATGGGTCAGAGTATATTTTTAAGAGATTGGGCGATAAAATATCTAACAAAAAGTCCAACCGGTAAAAACCGATTGGGCTTGGAAAAGCGAGTAACTGTAATGTCGGATTGGTTAATAGAACAATCCTCAATTCGCCGTCAATTTAAATATTCCTGATAGGTATCCTCTAACCACTGCTTTAAGGGTTCATTTATTGGAATTTTATTCATCCAAGTTGGATTCTTCGCCCAGGCAAAATCGAAAATGACGACGGATAATTCATTGAGTGTTGAAACTTGTTTTTCCTTTGGCAGTTTTTCATGCTGATTGAATGGATAACCGCTGGTAATCGGTAGCGGCTTGATTCTCTTCGGCTCGATGTTCGCGGAAATCACGCCGCTCAATATCGCCTGATGCAGAAACAGTTTTCTCGTGAAAGTCGGACAGGCTGTTTTCTGGTAGTTCTCGTCTTTTAACAATTGGGTTAATAAATGCGCCCATTTCTCGCAGATGCCGAGATTTGGGTTTATCGAAAATACCTCGCAATTATAATACGGCTGGATTTCCACTTCATCGGCGATCGTTTTGATTGTCGGTAACGGCTTATCCTGCAGGTGGTTTTCCTGATATATCGGCGCCCAATATGAATTCGGTTTTTCACCCGGCGCCAATCCGATATTATTTAACAATGTGACCGGCCGGACCGCCACATCATAATTTTCATCGAGTTTCAGGGCATCGGGTGAATTCAAGACAATGACTCCGGGATCCATCCAGAGAAGAGTCTGAACTTTATCTCTGACGATCTTCTCGACCTGCGAGGCGGCAAAAGCCTTGATCGCTAATGGATAGTTTTTGAAAGCGCTATCCATTTCCAACGAGACGAGATTTACATTTTTTCCCTTTAAAGAGACTGCCGGACAATTATCCGGGTCGCCCAATATGATAAAAATTTTACTGTCTTTATACTTCCCGCTCAGTTCCCGGATGCTTTTAACGAGAGCCTTTGCCGATCGCTCCTGCTCGTTATTCGAGATGTAAGTAACGATGGCAACCTGACTGTTTTCAACCGCCAGAGCCTTGCCGATCAGAGTTACAGTAAAAATGAAACTTACGAAAGTCACAGCGCGCCGGTAATTAGTCATGCACTTTTTCACTATACTTCCTTCTCCATAAAAAGTCACTTATATGCATACAATTACCCGAAAATCTGATTTGATGGAGCATCTCCTGCAGTCAGTCAGAACTAATAAAATTTTTATTGGCATATTACTTCAAAGATAATCTACAATGGCCAGCTGCCCATGAGATAAAACAAAAAGCCCCCGCCTAAACTTGCCGCATATTTTTTATTATAATCCGAAACAAGCCACTTTTGGGTACCGGTCGTGATTTCGCCATCGATCATTTCAGTAACCTTATGTTCCCAATTCCAAAAGAAAATGCCGCCTTTCATAAATATTTGTCCCATGACTCCGATGCTCACCGGTATCTTGGGCAGGTCATATTTTAAATCCAGATGAAAGGAGCCTCCAACTAAATGAGAGAAATAAATGTCCCGTTTGACCCATCGTATGAGTACCGGGGCGCTGTTGTCTTCCGGTAACCACCAGGTCTCTACACGTGTATGCCAGGTGGACTTAGGTGTATAGCCGATCCCTTCACCAAGACCTAATGAAGCGCGTCCCAATTCAGATTCAATCAGGGTCCAATGTCGAGTCAATCGCAGAAACAGCCAGGTGTCCTCATAGCTGGAAGATCCTTTATGATAAATATTTTCCCCATAAAACCAGGTTTGGCCTATATTTCCTGTGAAATTCAAAATGTCACTCTTACCGGTAAGAGTATGCGGTTGACGACTAATTACGCCAATGGTTAAATTGTATTTATGGTTTCGTGTTAAATAATGCAACATAATTTCAGTAGGAATACTGCCAATAGGTATGGTCTGATTCTTGGTCATGTCGCCAATTTTCCAGGCAGACAGAAAACCATCATGAAATCCTGCCGACGCAACAATTCCACGATCGTAACGGTTCTGCTCACTGCCATGTCCGATCGTAATCCCGACGGCTTTCTGCTCCCACCAGTAATCCCGGGCAGTCAGAGAAGAAAAAAGGAAGCATACCACGAAAAATCCAATCCATACATTGATTGATTTCTGCATTGATTACCTCACTATTTAAATGTTTGACTAAAATTCTGCCTTATCATCTACTTCCCTTTCTACTGTAAAGTCACGCATTTTCCACACCTATGCTCCCTCTCCAGTTTTTGGGGTACAGCTCATTAATAAATCCGTAGTAATTCTTTTTAGCCTCTACTCCATTTGTACAACCAAATGCACGACAAGTAATGATCTAAGCATACTGAAAGTTTATAACATCCTGTAGAGTTTTAACATCACGATCCGGCATAAAATATCCTTTTTAAGTTCATCATAGTTGATTTTTCAGGTACGACCGCCGTTCTATGGATATTGGAGTAACCCTAATGATATTTGTTAAAATAATCAACAACCTTCATAAACACATCATTCGGTAGTAATAACATAGTTGATGGGACTTTTTTCGAAAAGATTTCATACAGAATAAATTCATCAACAAATCCATCTTTGACTATTCGATTAATTGGTTCCTTATCCTCATTAGTCACCAGATAACTTAATATCGCCTCCCTTTCTTCTAATGTATGCATTGAATTTTCTTCATATTTATCACCAATCATACTTTCAGCATACCCTGGCTCATATTTCCACACAGCTTTTACCAATGAATATCCCATCCATTCTTGTTGAAATTTGATATCTACTCGATGATCACTTTTTGAAAGGGAATATTTAGGTTCAAAAGACCATTCTTTATAGGGATGTCCAATATCGCTAAGGTAACTTTTTAGAATTATTTTCATTTTCTCATGATTCACGTTGAGAAGATGAGCGATTGTCATTTCATTTGCAGCTTCTTTCTTTAAACCAATCTTCTTATATGTATCGGCTAGAAACCAATGTGCATTATAATCAATAAAATTTTCCTGAATCGCCTTTTTAAAATAGAATTCGGCACTGTCGAATTTGTCCTGAATATAATAAACGTCGCCAATTAAAGTCAGTGCGTAATGATACTCGGGAGATTTTGTCATGATATATCGATATATTTGTAATGCTTCATGATAATTACCGACTTGGAAACAAAACTCGGCAACATTAAGTGTGTCAAGAAGTTGTTTCGGTAAATTATATGTAAGAAGAGAAATCCCGGAATCGTTTTCTTCTATATATAATTGATTATGAAGAACAGTGGGGGAATCAGCAAAAACAGATGTTACAGTACTGTCAATATCAATATTATAAACGAGTTTGGATTCTTCCATTATTTGAAATATTTGAGCCGGACTATTCAATTGTAATTTTGCCACGTTTTCCTTCGGTTTTTGAGAACATCCAAACAAAATCAATACTAAAAACAATATCGATAATCTTACTCTAATCATATTCCCTCCTTCTTAATATCGAATTTAGCAACAGCTTATCTCTGCTTAACTTAATATCCTTAACCTTATTTTATTTCGATTCAAGTATGATATCTACATTCAGTGAGGATGTAACATCATCCAGAAACTGCATCATCTGCCGATATAAACTAACCGGCATTAATTTATTCGGAAATTCTACTTCAGCGGTAAGTATCATCTGATTTCCAGTTACATCGGAGTATATCTTTGACTTACATCCAACTGGCCCATTAATAATCTTAATCGGTATATCATTCTTAAATTTATATCCATCGGGGCTTGTTATTTTCCAAACTAGACGAAATTGAAATGGAAACCATAAGTTGATCGTTGAACTGCGCGATATGGAAAAGAGATTATCACGGAAGTTCTTCACAATTTTATTATTCAATTTGATAACCTGAAATTTGTCTACTTGTTCCATTTGATTCGATGAAGGACCAGAAATATGGATAACCACATCAGAAGAATCCCAGCACTCATTAAATGTTACCAAATCGACCTGGCTGAGAATTACTGGTGAAAAAGAAGATTTAACTTTTTCTTTTTGAACAAGGTCCGTTTCACCATAATTCTCGCTCCTGTATTTATCTGCAAATGCTCCCTTGTGATATAATTCTATTTGATCAATAATTTTTTCTGTACTATTAATATTTATATTGTGAGTTTCTATAAGGACATTATCTATCGTCCTTTCTTTATTTTCAATATTTTTAAATTGACACCAATTTTTGTTGACTATAGCAATTTCAATATCTTTTAAATACCATGGTAAATGATATTTCGTCGGAATACTTGTATCAAAATCATAGACTCTTTCCTCTTTCCCAATTGTGACGAGAAGCCCAATTCGATCAAACCAGTCCGTACTGGGTATGGTTTTTTCAAATATTCCTTCTCGCCGATCACGTATCCAAATAGCATTTGTTGTTACATTCCAGTCATCTAATATATGATTCATTATATAACACAAGTCGGAGGCGTCTCCCTTCCCGCTTTTAATGACTTTATCAATATTATCACGCAACGGATATAATGAATTATAAGAATTTAATGTGATCGATTTTCTAAGAGCCGAATATAGGCTATCGATAATATCCCAGTTCATCTTTGTATTTTGTGTGACAACAGGAATTCCAAGTCGATTATGATCTATTAATTGCCACTTCCGCGGTTTGAAATGATCATTATAGTAATCTTCTGCGAGTATATCCCAATCTCCTAAAGATTCGTCATTAATATCCCATTTATCGATCACAAAAGCAGTTAGCATTGATTGATCTTCAAACGACAAAGAGAAAGGTTCATCGGGAATTCCGTTTAGATTCCGAAGATTCCAGAAATATGTTTTCCCGGCGCCAAAATTTTCAGAGACTTGTTTAATTATTGGTTGGCCAATTTTTTCTTGCGGAACACTGTAATATTTTGCCTCTACATCTGAGGGCAGAGTAATATAAAAATTCGAAAAAAGTATAAAATCTCTATCATTGTAATAAAAGATCTCACTGGATGTCCAGCTAAATTTTTCCATTAATGAATATTCAATCTGAATAACATCACCCGGTTGTAAATCAGGAGTTTTAATAATAGCCTTCCTTTGTAAAGGTGTCCCATCACTCATCTCTGCAGAAACGATTATTTTAATGTTTTCTTTCGATACAATATGTACTTTTCCGTCGGATTTAAGTACTCTTACCCGTGCTTCAAAATTATTAGTAATTTCATCACCGAAGGGTTCACTATAACTGAATTCAAATGTCCCATAACGATCGACAGCTTTCTCATTAAATAATTTAGCAATGAGAACTTGAGTCGTTGTTATAGCAGGGCCAGATAGTGTGACACCCTGATACTCAATTTCTGATTCATGAATGAAATAACTTTGTTCTTTAAGAATAATGATAGCATCCATATTTCTGCAACTTTCAGGAGTGAGTTGCCCCACTAATTTTTGATCCGGCAGATTTCTAATGAAATCCGCTGAAAAAACAAATTGAGTACAAAAGGCAATGACAATTACGTACTTGCATATTTTCATAATGAATCCAATCATTTACATTGAATATTTTCAGTAAATAAATTCTTTAGAGATTTTATCTGACTGATAAATCCAGTCTTATCGATCTCTGTAAATGGACCAATAGGAAGATCATAATTCAAATTCCAAGTTACTGATTCGGCTGGATTAGTATGATAAAAATAAAAAAGATTATCGATTGTTAGATTAATCGAAACATGATTGTAGTAAGGATTATAAAATAGTTCATTCGTTTTCATTAATGAAATATCCATAGGTATCAAACGGTTTAATATACTACCCAGACGAATATATTTACTCGATCCGATATGGATAATCGATGAAGGAATTTTACAGGAAGTGAATATTTTGAAATCGGCAGAATCCAGTTCCCATCGAAGGGAATTAACCTGAATATTATTCTGTAAATTTTTTTCCAACCACTGGCATATATAATCTGCCATGTCTTTTTGATTTAAATAACTTTTAGCAAATGAAAATTCAACAGCATATTGATTAGAAAGCGTAATCTCCAACGTTCCAATAAGATCCCGATCCCTATGCTGAAAACTCCCTTCGATAGTAAGTTTATTACCGATCATTTCATCAATATTTTCCAGATGTGAAAATGATGTATCCAATACAAGCGCCTGTTGATTAACAACATCCAGTGTTGTGATTTCCGGAAAACTTGTTCGGTTAGTACCATCATACCACAGCTCTTTCCCATCTATTTCTGAGTGAACTATCATATGATTAAATTGAGAAACCGGTATCTCCGGATGAAACTGAACTCCACGACCTCGATATACCAGC
>JAQUKI010000086.1 GCA_028719225.1 Fidelibacterota bacterium
ATCAGGCCACAGTCACTCGACAGAGTACCGGAACACGCACAAGTACCAAAACGACTTATATCAAGAGTACCAGTTCGAGTCGTTCCTCGAACAGTAAGCAATCTTCATCGCGCTCGAAATCTTCGAGTTCCGGTAGTTCATCGTCAACGCCCTCGAGCAGTTCCGGCAGTTCGAGCAGTACCAACAACTCAAGCAATTCCAGTAATTCCGGCAGTAGCAACTCATCTTACAATCCGCCTTCATCATCCGGCAGTTCCAGTAGTTCATCGTCCGGTTCGAGCAGTTCATCCTCCAATTCCGGCGGTCGTTCTTCATCGAGTTCTTCTTCCGGTTCGAGCCGTTCTTCTTCGCCTAAGGCATCGAGCGGTTCATCCAAAAATCATAAATAGGAGTCATACTATGTCCGTATTCCGTAAGATTACACCAGTTCTGGCGATCGTGTTCTTTCTTATTCCTGCAACCGGCTCTGCCCAGCAATTCGATGAGGTGATGAGCAGTGAAGCGCTTCGTCCTTTTTGGAGTGTTTACGGCTTTGGCGCCTCCGCGTTTACGTTGCTGAACAATTCCCAACTGGCTACGGATATCTCGTCAACCCAATACAATCCCGCTTTTCTGACCAACATCAAACGCCCGAAGGCCAGCATTACCGGCAAGAGAATTTCAGTTAAGCAATTGTCCACGCTGGCTGATGTCGGCAAGGAATATTCCGCATCGTCGAACGAATTCTACATCGACTATATCGGATTTGCTTACCCGGTGCCTGTTTTTCAGGGAAGTTTTGTGATGTCCGCCAGTTATACTCCGGCGGCATATTATTATTCGTCAGCCACCAGCAAAGGCGTCACCGGAACGACATTTGAAGAAGAAGATGACGACGGTAACAAGACCGCGCATGTTGTAGATACCGATCTGGAATATGACGTTCGGGAAAGCGGATCGATCGATGTCGTTCGGATAGCCGGCGCAGTGGAGTTCCTGAAGAATTTCAACATGGGTATGTCGGTCAATTTTTACAATGGCGAACGCCAATATTTGTCTTCCGAGACTTGCACCGATATCTATGACACGCTCGGCGTCAGTTCCATCATCTATACGGAAAATATCAAACCCAGTTATTCCGGCGTCAACGCGGATTTCGGTCTGTGCTACCAGTCAGAGAATTATAAACTCGGACTGCGCATATCGACGCCGCTCAATATGGCCATTCACGAAGTTAGCCAAATAAGTCAAGGTTACATTTACGACGACACTGAACTGGATTCTGTGTGGATGTACAACTTCAAGTATAAATCCCGCTATCCGCTGGAAATCGGGAGCAACTTCGCGGTCAAGATCGCTAAAGTTACGTTAGGCATGGACTTTGTTTTCCACAACTGGCAGAAGATCGAAGTCGATCTCCTGGAAGATAAAACCGCCATCAACCGCGACCTTTATTGGAATCTGCGCAATACGACGGACATCAGCGCCTCCATCGCCATTCCGTTCGGGAATTCATTCTCGACGCGTTTCGCGTACCGTCTTGTACAATCACCTTATGCCGAACTTGAAGACAGCGACGAAGAATATTATCATGTCATCGGCGCTAATGTTGAAACCATTCTGAACAAATCTCTTATCATCGGTTGCTCTTATCAACGCGGTTTCGGCAATCTGTCCAATTATTATCCGTACTTCGAGACAACCACCAAGCAAAAATATACCGAAGACCGTCTGGCGTTATCTCTGGCCGTTCTCTTCTAAATCGCCTTTTAATCGATGCGAATCCACGGTTGGCTACTGTCGTTTTGCCTCATTGCGTCGGCACAGTATTTGACCGCAACCGAAGCGCCGCGAATCTTTCACATGCCGCCGGACTCGCTAAAAAAAACGCAGGCGGATTCGATTGAGTGTATCGTTCAGAGCAACGATCAGCAAATTCGGAGAGTGAGCATTTTCATCCGGAATGACCGGTGGGAAATGTTCAGGGAACAGCCGATGGAATACCGGATGGGGCGTTATGTTTATGATCTCGATCGTGAAACGACAACCGGTAAATATCTGCTTTACTTCATCCTCGTTGAATTCGGCGATTATTCGGTCGTTGCCAGTCCTGCCGAATCGCCGAGACAGCAACCGCATCGCGTGCGACTGGTTTCCCATGTTAAAAAGATGGAGAATCCAGCCGAAAGTCATTAAATTGATTGCGAAATTGCGTAAGTTCTGACGTTCGTTATCAATTTAGGAATCTGAGAATGGTCAAGAAAATCCCGATCCTTTTACTGAGTCTGGCGATGGCGCTGACAATGACGCTGACCGTTTCAGCCGCAGAAGTGCATGTCATGGAACTCGACGGCGTCATCAATCCGGTCGCCGCGTCCTACATTCACGATAATATTTTACAGGCAGAAAAAGATAACGCCGAGTGTCTGATCATCAAAATGGATACGCCCGGCGGATTGATGACTTCCATGCGTGATATCATGAAAGACATCCTGAATTCCAAAGTGCCCGTCGTTATTTACGTTTCTCCGAGTGGTGCGCAGGCTGCGTCGGCAGGCGTGTTCATTACAGCGTCGGCGCATTTTGCAGCGATGGCGCCCGGTACGAATATCGGCGCAGCGCATCCGGTCACGATGGGCGGCGGAGGATTAGGTGGAGAAAAACCTGATTCCGCCGAAACCGAAACAATGACGGAAAAAGTGACCAATGATGCGGTCGCCTTTATCCGAAGCGTGGCAGAACAGCGCGGGCGAAATGCCGACTGGCTGGAGCAATCCGTCCGGAAAAGTGTGTCGATAACTGAAACCGAAGCGGTTCGGAAGCACATCGTCGATCTCGTCGCGAAAGATATGGATGAACTGCTGGAATGGTTGGACGGGAAGACCGCCAAACTATCCACCGGCGAAAAGACGATCCACACGAAAGATGCCAAAATCGTCGTCCGACCGTTAGGCATCGCGCGGAAGATTCTGAATATCATCAGCGACCCGACCATTGCCTATTTACTGTTGATGCTCGGCTTCTACGGCATTTATTTTGAATTCGCGAATCCGGGCGCGATCTTTCCCGGTGTGCTGGGCGGAATATTTCTGATTCTCGCCTTCTTTTCATTTCAGGTTCTGCCGATCAATTATGCCGGACTGGCGTTGATCGTCGTCGGTATCGTTTTATTCATTTTAGAAGTAAAGATCGTCAGTTTCGGACTATTGACGATCGGAGGGATAATTTCTATGCTGTTAGGTTCCATGATGTTGATCGATGTAACCAATGCGCCCAAGGCGCTGTTTTCCATTTCACTGTCCGTGATTATTCCTATCGTGCTTTTCTCGGCGGCATTCTTCGTCGTCGCGCTGATGTTGACCGTCAAAACGCACCAGCGGAAACCGACGACCGGGAAGGAAGGTTTGCTCGAAGAAACCGGCGTCGCATTCACCGACGTTTATCGGAGCGGAATGGTCGCCGTTCACGGTGAATACTGGCAGGCCGTTTCGAACGAACCGATCGAAAAAGGAAGTCGCATCGTCGTTCGTGCTATTGACCGGATGACGCTGAAAGTCGAAAAGATCTTAATTGAATCGTGATTTGATAACATAAAAAGGAGTGCAACATGTCCATTTCCACCATTACAATTGTCGTTTTGATTGTGCTGTTTCTTTCCAGCTCGATCCGCATTTTGAAAGAATACGAACGCGGCGTCATCTTTCGTCTGGGTCGTTTGGTCGGCGCCAAAGGCCCCGGTATTTTCCTGATCATCCCCGGAATCGATAAGATGGTCAAGATCAGCCTCCGAACCGTTGTCCATGATGTGCCGCCGCAGGACATCATCACGAAGGACAACGTGTCGGTCAAGGTCAATGCCGTCGTTTATTTCCGCGTCATCGATCCCAACAAAGCCGTCGTGGAAGTCGAAGATTATCTGTATGCAACATCGCAGTTGAGCCAGACGACGCTGAGAAGCATTCTCGGTCAACAGGAACTTGACGATCTGCTCTCCAGCCGGGATAAGATTAACGCCGAACTGCAGACGATCCTCGATACGCACACCGATCCGTGGGGTATCAAGGTTTCACAGGTCGAGATCAAACACGTCGATCTGCCGCAGGAAATGCAGAGAGCCATGGCCAAGCAGGCAGAAGCCGAGCGCGAACGCCGCGCCAAAGTCATCAACGCAGAAGGCGAATTTCAGGCCTCCGCACGATTACTGGAAGCCGGCAATATTTTGAATCAACAACCTGTCACCATTCAACTGCGCTTCCTCCAGACGTTACGGGAGATTGCTACGGAAAATAATTCAACCATTATCTTCCCGGTGCCGATCGATCTGTTTACGCCGTTCATCAAGTTGATGGAAAACAAAGCAATCGAGGAGAAGTAGAACGTTATCAGTCATTGAGGCATTAGTTTGGTCGGATTGATTGTGTTGGGTTCGGTCGATTATGTTGATTAAGGATTGATCTAAACCAAAATGCCTCAATGACTGATGATATAATCTCTGCTACCTGAATCCTGCGGTTAGTCTTGATAGAGAGAGTTTTCATCCGTTAGGAATAAAATGATGGATCTTAAAACTCTGTGTTCCATGCGTTCTGGGGTGAGCCTTATCTGATTTGGGATAGGAATGGACCGGGAAAGAATCTATACGTTCGATATCGTCAAAGGTATCGCTATCATATTTTTGATTCCAATGCACGCCCTGATCTATCAGATCGGGAAGAATGATCCATCGCTGTTCGCTCCGCTAATATCTGCGGTTCCGGAAGAGGTTTTATACATGCTCGCGCCGGTAATTGTCTTATCCTTATGGGGACCGATATTTACCTTGATCACCGGTGCGAATATCGCTTACGGTTTTCTGCGCGTATATGAGCGGGATCCAAATCAAAGTTCCGCCTACATACTCCGACGTGTTCTCTCCGCGATCTTATTGATTCTCATCAGCCGGATAGCCGTATTCATTTTCGAAGGCGGTATGTTCGAGAACGGCTCATTTAGCCTTTTAAACTTCAAGATTCGCTATTATGCCGACACGCTGGACTCCATCGCATTTACGGGTATTATCGTACCGGTCTTCATCTTGTTTATCATTAATAAGATCAAAGGTAAGAAGTCGGCGAACGGAGAAGCGAACATCGTCCAACCCCGGCATATTTACATCGGACTGGCAATCATTACGCTGATCTGGTTTGTATTTACACCGGTCGTGCATGCCGTGAAACCTTACGTATTTGACGCGCTGACCAAACACGACTGGAAACTGCTCCTGATGATGTTTGGCAAAATGACGATGGGGCGTTTCCGTTTCTTCCCCATTCTCGGCTTCGGCTATGTCGGCGCCATTATCGGAGCGGCAATTCATAACAAGGAGAAGTTTAGAAAAATGCGCCAGACTGCCGTACTGTTTTCTGGCGTGACACTGGTCTTCTTCCTGCTTTGGTGTTTACTGAGTGAAAATCCGCTCGGTAATATCGTTTCCGACGATATTCCGATCATGGTACAGGTGATGAATCTCGGTGCAATGACGTTCGCGACGGTTCTGATGCTGGGGCACTACGATTTTTGCCGGCCTGAGCAGCGGCGGCGCAGAGTCGAAAAAACACTGGCAGTCCGGCGCTTCAGCATCGTATCTCTGACGATTTATATCACCGAATGTTTTGTGGCGCAGGGTGTGTACCTGATCTTCGAACACTACTGGGAAACCGCTATCTCGTTCGTCAACCAGATACCCGTCCTGGTCTGGGGCGGAACCCAGATTTTTGTGTTTATAATGGTAATCTGGCTGATCTGGATAATAATCGTGCACCTGTGGGAAAAGATCGATTTCATCTTTTCATTAGAATGGTTCACCATCAAAGCCGCGGCGCTGTTGCTCGGCCACAAAAACGTCCGGATCAATTCGCATAAAATCCTGTACGGCAAGTAGAAGGCAGGTCGGATAGGTTGATTGGGTTAAATGGTAGATTGGGTAGATTAGGTTGGATTGGGTTAAATAGGTATGTCCATCGGTGGTGAAGGTAATGGTTTCGATAGATTCCCTCCTTGAAAAATCAGATTAATTTCAGTAAGATAACCTCCGCAATGCAGTTGGAATATGAATTGACACGATTTATCAACACGGATTTCTCATGAACACCCTCTACTACGGCGATAACCTCCCAATCCTTAAAAAGCACTTTCCGTCGGAAAGCGTTGACTTGATCTATCTCGATCCGCCGTTCAACTCCAACCGTAATTACAATGTCCTCTTTAAAGATGAATCCGGCACGGAAGCCGACGCCCAGATTACTGCCTTTGAAGATACATGGCACTGGACGCAGGACGCGGAAAGACTTTATCACGATGTCGTTACAGCGTCTTTACCGGTTAGCGGATTGCTCAGTTCTCTGCGCTTTACGATCGGTACAAACCAGATGATGGCGTATCTCGTCATGATGACTGCGCGGCTAATCGAACTACACCGCGTCCTGAAAGCAACAGGCTCGCTATATCTCCATTGCGATCCGACGGCAAGTCACTACCTGAAAATTATTTTAGACGAAATATTCGGTTTTGACAGAATGCGCAGTGAAATAATATGGAGAAGATACGGAGGATTCAAACGTTCATCTGCAAAAAAATTTCCGCATAAGCACGATACGATTTTATTTTACAGTAAGAGTGAAGAATTGACATTTCATCCTCAATTTAAAGAGCATAAAAAAGAATATATTAGACGTTTTAAAAAAGATGACCAAGGAAGGTTGTACAGAGATGATGTTAATCCTACGAAAGGAGGACGAAGAATAATATACTTTGATGAGGTCGAAGGAGATTTAATCGATTCTTTGTGGACTGACATTTTTCCAATCAATCCATTGGCCGCCGAACGTCTCGGTTATCCCACTCAAAAGCCTGTCGCCTTATTGGAACGGATCATCAAAGCCTCCAGCAACGAAGGCGATGTCGTCCTCGATCCATTCTGTGGCTGTGGGACGGCCATTGCCGCCGCACAGAATCTCAACCGGAAATGGATTGGCATAGACATCACACACTTATCTATCGCACTGATGAAGTACCGCCTGAAAGACACTTTCCACCTTGAACCGAAGAAAGATTACAGCGTCGTTGGCGAACCGGAAGATGTTTCATCCGCCCGGCAACTCGCTAATGATGACCGCTATCAATTTCAGTGGTGGGCGCTCTCGCTGATCAAAGCACGTCCCGCAGGTGCGGGAGGTGAAAAGAAAAAAGGCGCCGATAAAGGTATTGACGGATTGATTACCTTTATTGACGATCAATCCGGAAAAGGAAAGCGCGTCCTCATTCAGGTTAAAAGCGGTCATGTTAAAAGTGGCGACATCCGGGATATGGTTGGCGTTCTCGACCGCGAGAAAGCGGAAATCGGTATATTCATCACGCTGAATGAGCCGACACGCGACATGATCACCGAAGCTGTTTCCGCCGGATATTATCATTCCGAAGGCTGGCAGAGAGATTATCCCAAAGTTCAAATTCTGACCATTGCCGATTTATTGAACGGCAAACCGGTGCAGTTGCCGCCTACGTCTACAACTTTTAAAAACGGGAACTCTATTGTTCGCGAACCGGATCAAATCTATCTGAACTTGTGATCTATCCTCCCGGAGGTTTTTCTCTCGTCTCAGTTGCCTCGCATCTCTTTCCAAATCGTGTTCCGATGAAATATGAGACACGGCATGCCGTGCCTCTACGACAATATAACCCTATTGAATCCAACGCAACCCAATCAACCCAACGCAACCCAATCAACCCAACCAACCTAATCCCGGTTTCCCCACCTCTCTTTGGGGATGTCTTCACCACCACCCGAAGACATCCTCAGCGCAACCCGAAGATGTCTTCGACTCCTCCGGCGGTTATAGGCAAGAATCTTCGCCATAGTAATCGATATAGGTTGTCATAGGGTGCAAATGGCTTTGTCCTTTCCCAAAGGGACTTGTAGACGTGCACGGATATACCTGATGATGTCCACAGCCCCCCTTGATGATGCCATCGACACCCTCTGTTGGCGTCCGCAATACCTGTTGATGATGTCAACAGCCCCCTTTGATGATGTCAACAGCCCCCCTTGATGATGTCATCGATACCCTTTGTTGGCGTCCACAATACCTGTTGATGATGTCCACAGCCCCCATTGACGATGCCATCAATACCCTCTGTTGGCGTCAACAACACCCTTTGATGGTGTCGTCGATAATGCCTGTAGATGTCAACAACTACCTGCGCGGATGCCATCAATACCTCAGGCGGTGGAGCGTCATCGGTCATTAGTCATCGAGGCATTATGGTTAGGTTCATCCCCAATCAACCCAATCAACCTAATCCAACCCAATCAACCCAATCTACCTAATCTACCTAATCCAACCCAATCAATCCTATTCAACCCAATCAATCCTATTCAACCCAATCTACCTAATCCAACCCAATCAATCCTATTCAACCCAATCAATCCTATTCAACCCAATCTACCTAATCCAACCTAATCAACCCAGTCAACCCAATCAACCCAATCCAACCCAATCTGCCTGAAACAAACCTGTTTTTTGCCTGACCTGTCGGACAAAACGGATTTTGAATATGATCCCAACAATCCGGGTATATTTCTTTTTGTGTAAAAGTCTCAAATGCTTAAGTTCGTTTCAGGCCGGGCGTTGCAGAAATTATGAGAATTATGTAAAATATTATGACCGTTATAACCTAAACAAGGGTGAAATGGAGAAATTAATAATGGCTATGATGATAGTAGTAAACGTCGGATTGCGGGCGGGAGCCTATAGTGGCGGCAGTGAAGAAGCTTAATATTCCGCATAAGAAATATGATTACCTCTGTCCGATCAACGGCATCAGCGATGTCTATGAATGGAAAACCGGGAAGAGAATACCCGATCCGCTGCTGTTTTGCCTGAGTTCAATTGGTTTTACATATATCCGGCAGAAGAGAGCATCGATACCCAGAATGGCGTTTTGGGGCAGTGGGATCGGAAAAAGGCAATACGGTTTTCTGGCGGATACGATGGATTTTCAGGTGCATTCGTCAGAAGGGACGACTTTTCCTTTTGCCCTGAAGAAAGCCCAAAAGTATATCGAAGCAGGCATACCGGTTGTTCTCTTTGGGTTGGATATGTATTATTTGCCCTATTTTGAAAAGTACTATCGAACCGTCCACATTCCGGGACATGTGATCCTGATGGTTGGATATTGCGATGAAGACGAGGTCGTTTATGTTCACGAGAATTCAAAAACCGAGGTACAAACCGTTTCCTATCGGGATTTAATGTCGGCCTGGTGTGAAGGTTACATGGCAGGGCAAGCCAAGAAGAATGCATTGTTCGCGATTCAGTTTAACGATCGACCCTCCGATGCACATGAAATAGTAAAGACCGGTCTGAAAAAACGGGCGAAAATGGTATTGAATCCTCCGGTAAAGTTTCTGGGTATTCCGGGAATGCGCTTATTGTCGGCCGATTTTATGAATTGGGAAAAGGAAATGAATCCCGCGACTTATATCGAGGCGCTGAAACATTTTGTGACGTTTACGAGTAGTGTTGTTCCCGCTTTGCCTCGTCGACTTTCCAAATTCGACTCCGGAATTCCGGACGATCATCGGGCAATGAGAGACAAGTTTGCCGATATTTTGACCCGGAATCAATCCGAGTATGGAAACATTTCATGGGAAAAGGCCGCTGATTTGTTTAAAAAGAGCGGCGGTCTGATCGGCCAAATAACCGAAATGATTACCGAATATA
The DNA here is from genome assembly GCA_028719225.1 of Fidelibacterota bacterium. Lineage (GTDB taxonomy): Bacteria > Fidelibacterota > UBA2242 > UBA2242 > UBA2242 > 0-14-0-20-45-22. Next base: position 9,741 of record JAQUKI010000086.1, read on the forward strand.
TACTCGATAATAGCCGGAGCCTGAAAGAAATTCCCGGGTTGCTCGGACAGAGCGCGGATTATGAAGAGGAAGCATTTACAGCTTTCTTATCCTGAAGGGGCAGATATAATAGATGAAACCTGAATCGATAACAGGACATTCATTTTTATGCTCTTGGAGTGGCGGGAAGGATTCATGTTTAGCGTTATATCACGCCATTCTTCAAGGCGGCATCCCGCAGTGTTTTTT
>JAQUKI010000087.1 GCA_028719225.1 Fidelibacterota bacterium
GTCACTCGGACGCCGATGTTCTGGTGCATGCAATCATCGACGCATTGCTTGGCGCCGCCGGATTCGATGACATCGGAACTCACTTCCCCGATTCGGATGCCGTCTATAAAGACATTTCGAGCATTATACTTCTTCAAAAAGTAGCATCGTTGTTGGAAACGCATCAAATTCAGATCGGCAACATCGACGCAACGATTATCGCCGAACAACCGAAAATCCGCCCATATGTCCGCGAAATGCGGAACACGCTTGCTGCAGTTCTTAAAATTCCCGAAGGAAACATTTCAATCAAAGCAACAACAACGGAAAAAATGGGTTTCACCGGCAGAGAGGAAGGCGTTGCGGCGCTTGCCACCGCATTGATCTATTTATAATGGAATCCATCCTCCAATTCGTCGCATCGCAATCTTTTTGGTACACATACCTCATCCTCTTCATTTTAATTTTCTTGGAAAACACTCTTCCGCTTCTTCCCGGCGATGCCATTTTGATCTTTTCTGCCTACCTTGCCGGAAAGAGCGCACTGAATCCGCTTGCGGCTTATCTCGTTACCGTCATCAGCGGCGCGAGCGGTTTTATCGTCATTTATCTTATCGGCCGGCACTGGGGACGAGACTTTTTCGAACGACGACAGTTTTCTTTTTTTTCGGCCAAGCGCATTAAAAAAACGGATCATTATTTTCACAAATTCGGTAATTGGGTGCTGGCAGTTGGACGGCTGGTTCCCGGCATCCGTTTTATGATTGCCATGATCGCCGGTTTTACAAAAATCCGTCTGGTGAAAGCAAGTCTTTGCACATTGGGCGGAATTCTTATCTGGAACGGAATTATTTACAGACTGGCAAAAGTGCTCGGCGATAATTGGGAAGAAATTAAAACTATTCTCCGGGAATACAGCGCCTTCTTTAACATCGCGATGATCATTTTGCTTGCGGTTTTAATCGCTTATCGGATGAGAAAAAAAGCCATTTCAAAGGAGATTACAAAAATTGATTAGAACCCGATTTGCACCCAGCCCGACTGGTTTTCTCCACGTCGGCGGGTTGCGAACAGCATTGTATAACTATCTATTTGCCAAAAGTCACAACGGCCGCTTTATTCTGCGCATCGAAGATACCGACCAAAGTCGTAAGGTGCCGGGCGCTGTCGAAAACCTCATCGAGACACTCAAATGGGCAAACGTGACTCCCGACGAGGGACCGGAATTCGGCGGCGATCTTGGGCCGTACATCCAATCTCAACGTCTGGAAATTTACCGTCAGCACATTCAATCGCTGATCGAAAAAGGTCACGCATATTACTGTTTCTGTTCGACCGATCGTCTGGATGCCCTGCGCAAACAGCAAATCGCCGAGCACAGACAACCGCGCTATGACAATCGTTGCCGCACCCTATCGGATTCCGATATTCGGAAGCGCCTCGCAAATAACGAACCTCATGTAGTCCGGATGAAAACGCCGGAAACCGGGACTATTGAAATTCACGATCTGATCCGTGGCAACGTACCGTTTCCCGCCGAACAGTTGGACGATCAGGTGCTGATGAAATCGGATGGTTACCCGACCTATCATTTAGCAAACGTCGTGGACGATCACCTGATGCAAATTTCGCACGTTATTCGGGGCGAAGAGTGGTTGCCCAGCACGCCGAAACACCAATTGCTCTACAAATATTTTGGCTGGGATTCGCCGCAGTTCGCGCATCTTTCTTTGTTGCTGAATCCTGATAAAAGCAAACTATCAAAACGTCAGGGCGATGTCGCCGTTGAAGATTACCGGAAAAAAGGTTATCTGCCGGAAGCGCTGATCAATTTTCTGGCTCTGCTTGGCTGGAATCCCGGCACCGATCAGGAAATCTTTTCAATGGAGGAACTGATTCACGAGTTTTCACTCGAACGTGTCGGCAGGAGTGGCGCCATCTTCAACGTGGAAAAACTCGCCTGGATGAACGGGCATTATATCCGCACGCTGTCGCCGGAAAAACTCTTTCAACTCTCATCCGGTTTTTTACCGGACAGAAGCGGCTGGAGCGACAGCCAAACCATTTCCGTGCTGACGGCAATTCAGGAGGGCTTGACGAAATTTTCGGAACTTCCCGATAAGACGCGGCTATTTTTTACCGAAAAACTAAATTACGACATTCCCGATATTCAGGAATATCTGGCTAAACCGGAAGCCGTAACAATCCTCGAATCCCTCGTTTCTCAAATGGAAATCGTTCAGGATTTCAATGGCGATTCCTTCGTCGCGGCCATCAAAACCGTCCAAAAAACGACCGGCATCAAGGGAAAACCGCTCTGGATGACGATCCGCGCAGCATTAACCGGCGAAACCCACGGCCCGGAAATTCACGTTATTACAAATATTCTCAGCCAGGAAACCTGCGCCTGCCGTTTGCAATTGGCTCTCGATTATGCCAGACGACAAACCTCTCGTAATTAATTCCAACGCCAAGGTCAATCTGACCTTGCGGATCACCGGCGTATTGCCGAACGGCTACCATACCATCAGTTCACTTTTCCAGGAAATCGATCTGCACGACGAGTTGCATTTTCGTCCTGCCGACCAATTTCAACTGACCTGTTCCGATCCGAAATTACCGGTCGATTCGACCAATCTTTGCTGGAAAGCCTACGAAGCGATGCGTCCGTTCGCAAAAGTCGGCTGTGAATGGCAGATACATCTCGTTAAAAATATTCCGACCGGCGCGGGGCTTGGCGGCGGCAGTTCCAATGCGGCGGCGGTTCTGAAATTTCTCAATCAAAATTGGGAGGCGAATCTGCCGGAACCGGAGATTGCCAAGATTGCCGTCCAACTCGGAAGCGACGTTCCGTTCTATCTTAACGGAAAGACGCAGATCGGCAACGGTGTCGGAGAGATTTTAACGCCGGTAAAACTGCCCGAATCATTTGCGATCTTGCTGATTTGCCCGCCGATTTCAATCTCGACCGCATGGGCATACGGAGAATTCGACTTGGTTAATTGCAAAAAGGAATATAAATTTGGCTCTCTTTTTAATGAAAAGAGAGTTTTTTGGACGCTGTTTGAAAATCAATTTGAATCGGTAGTTTTTCCAGCATATCCAGAGATCGGGGCGATTCGCGAGGAAATGATGCGAGAGCCAGTTTTATACGCCGGTCTGTCGGGAAGCGGCTCGACTGTGTTTGGAGTTTTTTACAACGAAACGGAAGCAGCGGCAGCGCAGAAACGCTTCTTGAATTATCCAACCTTTCTAACTCTTCCCATATTTTAACAGAAAAACGCCTTGAAACATTCGGGGATCGTCCAACGGCAGGACAGCGGCCCTTGGAGCCGTGAATCTAGGTTCGAATCCTGGTCCCCGAGCAGGTTTTTGAACAATTATATAAAGAAGCGATGACTATGAAATTTAATGCAAGAATCTTTTCCGGCAGATCGAACCCGACGCTGACGTCCGAGATCAATGCGATTCTCAAAACGCCGCCCGGACAGATTTCAATTTCCAATTTCAGCGATGGAGAAATCCGGCTTCGCTTTGAAGAAAATATCCGTGGCGAAGACGTTTTTATCGTTCAGTCCACGAATCCACCGGCAGAAAATCTGCTCGAACTTCTCCTGATCATCGACGCCGCACGGCGCGCTTCCGCCAGACGCATTACAGCGGTCATTCCCTATTATGGCTATGCGCGTCAGGATAGAAAAGACCAGCCGCGTGTTCCCATTTCATCACGTCTGATTATGGACGCCATTGTCAGTGCAGGCGCCAACCGTATCGTAGCAATGGATTTGCATTCAACACAAATTCAAGGATTTGTCAACATTCCATTCGACCATTTGTACGCGAAATCGGTTTTTGTCGATAAGATCAAAGAGATCATCGAACTTGGTGAATTTTCTATCGTCGCACCGGATGTCGGCGGAATCAAGTTCGCACGTTCTTACGCAAAAATTCTGGGCGTTCCGCTCTCGATCATCGACAAACGCCGTCCCAGCCCGAACAAGGCTGAAGTCATGAACGTCATCGGTGAATCGCGATTGAAAAACGCGCTCATCATCGACGATATGATCGACACCGGCGGTACTATTTCGCAGGCGGCGCGCCTGCTTAAAGACAACGGCGCTAAGACGATCATCGTCGTCGCGACACATGGACTTTTTTCCGGCAATTGCGTCAAACTGATCATGGAATCGCCGATCGACAAAGTCCTCGTCACAAATTCCATCGCCATTCCGCCGGAGAGGCAATTTGAAAAATTAGAGATTCTTACCGCCGCGCCGATGTTCGCGGAAGCCATCAAACGAATTCACAACGAAGAGTCTATCAGTTCACTATTTGAATTTTAATCATAAGGAGAATATGAATGCTTGAGTTTAAGTTATCAGCAGAAACCAGAACCGCACTGACGAAACGCGACACCAAGAAATTACGTCTTGAAGGAAAAATTCCGTCGGTGTATTATTATCACGCAGAGAATCCGATCCCGCTTTGCATCGATGTAAAAGAGTTGAAAACGGCGCTTCATTCCGGAGCGCATATCATCACGCTGCAGACAGGCGGAAAATCTTATCCGTGTATTGTCAGAGCTCTTCAGCACGATCCGGTCAGTGAAATGATCATCCACGCCGATTTTATGGGCGTCAATCTCGAAGAAAAGATCGTCGTTTCCATTCCGGTCAAATTGGTCGGAATCGCTATTGGCGTGAAAACGTTTGGTGGAATTTTAGCCCAGCATCTTTGGGAACTCGACGTTAAATGTAAAGCCGCCGATATTCCGGACGGTGTTACAATTGACGTGAGCGAATTGAATCTCGGCGATTCGATTGGCGTCAAAGACATTCAGATTGCCAACGCGGAAATACAGAATGTTATCTCCGCATCGATCGTTTCCGTCGTGAAACCTTCCGGCGCAGCTGAAGAAGAGAAGCCGGCTGAAGGCGAAGAAGCTGCTGAAGGCGAAGAAGCCGCTGAAGGCGAAGAAGCGAAAGAAGAAGGAAAAGAAGAGAAGACCAAGAAAAAGAAAGAATAAAGCCTTGTTCTTTTTTAGAAAACGTCAGCATGAAGACACTGAAACAACACAACCGAAAATTATCGTCGGACTGGGAAATCCCGGCATGAAATACACGAAAAACCGACACAATTTCGGGTTCATGGTTGTTGACCGGCTGGCCGAACAGCGGCAAATCCGCTTCAGTCCGGCCAAGAGTTCGTTCGTTTTCGCGGACTCACGGAAATCTCCCGCCTCTTCATCAACGTCATTTCGGCTGTGCAAACCGATGACCTTTATGAACGCATCCGGAGTCGCCGTGAAGCAAATGCTGAAATATTTCGACGCGGAATCGGCGCAGATATTCGTCGTTTATGACGATATCGACCTTCCGCTGGGCGCTTTGCGCATCCGCCCAAACGGCTCTGCCGGCGGTCATCGCGGAATGAAATCCATCATTGATCAGATCGGAACGGATGAATTTCCCCGCCTAAGGCTCGGCATCGGACCGCAGGGAAATCTCGCTTCCGAAGATTTCGTTCTGACGAATTTCCGGAAAGAAGAATGGCCAATAGTAAACGACGTGATCGAAACGAGCGTCAACGCCGTCAACGATTACGCGGAACATGATATTTATTGGATCATGAACAAATATAATCAAACTAAACATAAGGAGTTCGACGAGTGAGGTACTACGAAAATTTGTTTATAGTCAATCCGAATTACGAGCACGACAAACTGGACCAGATTGTCGAAGCCGTCAAAGCCGAAATCACCCGCTTAAACGGCGCCGTCCTCTATCAGGAAGATTGGGGAAAAAGAAGACTGGCCTATCCGATTGAAAAACATCGCTACGGCAATTACATCCTCGTTCAGTATGAGACGGAAAATTCCAAACTGAACAAAGAGGTTGAGGCGTGGATGGGTTTGACCGCCGGGATTCTATCCTGCATGACGGTTCAGTTGGAAGAAAAACCGGCTCCGAAACCGGAATCTGAAATGGCACAAAAACCAGCCGAAGAAAATATATAAGCCGGCAATTATCCGAACAATGCTGTCCGCGATAAAAAGATAGAAAAGAAAGGGAAACCCATGGCATTAATCAGCAAAAGAAAAATCTGCAAGTTTTGCGAAAGTCCCCAGGAAAAGATCGACTTTAAAAATCACCGGATGTTGAGACGGTTCGTCACCGAACAGGGAAAGATCATTCCCAGCCGCATCACCGGCACCTGCGCAAAACACCAGAGAGAATTGACGAAGGCGATCAAACGCGCGCGCAACATCGCGCTTCTGCCTTACTCATTCGATGTTACCCAGTCGTTCAAATAAACTTCGACTTACAGGAGATTTACATGCATATCATTTTACTTCAGGATATAGAAACACTGGGAAAAGCCGGTAGTCAGTGCGACGTTAAAGACGGCTACGCCCGCAATTATCTCGTCCCGCGCGGCTTCGCGCTGAAAGCCAGCCCGGTCAATATCAAGCGCTTTCAGGAAATCAACCGCCTGAAAGACGCCGCCAAGAAGCGCGAAATGAAAAAAGTCAATGAACTCGCCGACAAAATCAAAGCGCTTTCTTTGACGATCCCGGTTCAGGTTGGCGAAGAAGACCGTCTCTTCGGAGCCGTTACTTCACAGTCCATCGCCGAACAACTTCAGGAAAAAGGTCACGAGATCGACAAGCGACAGATCCTGCTCGAAGAGCCGATTAAAACGTTGGGCGTCTTCGATGTGCCGGTAAAACTTCATCCGGAAGTCACCGCCACTATCAAAGTCTGGGTCGTTAAAGCCTGATTTTACGCATTCGCTTTCTGACGCGCCGATGAATTAAAACGGCTCGCCCCGATTTTTCCAGCGTTTAATAAAGTTCGCCTGAATAGCCAATCGGCTGTTCAGGCGTTGTTTTTTTCGGTTTCCGTGTTTTACCTTTCCGGTTCCCACTCGGCAATGGTTTCGATGACGACTTTCGTCTGCGGTTCGGTTGACCAGAACTCGTTCGAGTTGTACGTCCAGCCCATCGTTTCCGAGTCACCGCCGCTTTGGGTCGTGATCAGAAACCGGTTTGCAAGCGCGCCGAAATATGCCGCCTGATCGCGTGGGAGTTCGTTATCGCCACCACTTGGATCGACCGGAATCCAGCCATATTCTGGGAAATAAACCTCAACCCACCGGTGAAAAACGTCATCCATGCTGGCGTCATCGCCGCGCACGACAACCGAACCGACGTAACGCGCCGGAAGTCCCGCCGCACGACACATTGCAATGTAAACGAACGTATATTCCGAGCAGGAACCGTTTCCGCGCGCTAAAACGGTCGGCGCCGTATTCCAGCCGCCAACACGCTCATAAAACAATTTCTGGTTGATATAATCGAAAATCCGCCGCGCGATCCAGTAAGTGTTTTTCTCCTCACCAACTGCCTCTCGGACGGCATTCTGAATTATCGGATGGTCGAACTGATATTTCTCGTTATTTTCAAGATATTTCTCAGTGATTTCCGACGGAATTTCCGCAAGATTTCCGGCGAGATCAGGATATAGAAAATAGCGGATTTTATAAACAGTTGCATCGGCGGTCATCACGGTTTCCACCGGTTTTTCCGGTTTGATGTTTTTGTAAACGAAATGCGCCGTTTTCTGTCCCCAGCGATCGGCGACAAAGTCCGTCGGCTTCGGATTGAACATCAAATCCGCATTCAACACCTGATTATCGCGTTTTTCGGGAACCGCGATATGAACGTCGAGGGATTTGATCGCTCCCGGTCCGAAATTTCTGACCTGATGCGTAAATGTGACTTTCGCTTTACGAACATCTGACGTTTTGAACTTCTCGCCGTCGCGGATTTTCAACTTGTAAATCTTATCGTTTTGGTAATCCACCGACCAGAGTGACTTGCCGTCAAACGCAAGCCCTTTCGTGTACGGGCCGGGCGCGTCGGCGATGAGCACAACCGAACCGCTCGCCGGATCGACCATATAAATTTCATCTTTGATCCGATCTGAAACCCAAAGATAACGCCCATCGAAAGCTAGCCCACGCGGATCGCCTGCCGGAGATTTGAATGATTTGATCGTCGTACCATCTACCGCGTTGAATTGAATAATTTCGTCCGATCCGTCGTCAACGCACCAAATGTATTTTCCATCCCAGACAAGGTCTCGCGGCGAACCGCCCGGCGCATCGACCGTTCGGAGAATCGTCCCGTCTTTCGGACTGATCTGATAGATTTTACCGTCGTGATTGTCCGAACACCAAAGATATTTTCCATCCCATGCCAAGCCCATTGGCCAGTAACCGGGCGAGGCGATTTTTTGAATGACTTTTCCATTTTCGGGATTGATGCAATACAATGTGTCGGTCTTGCGATCTGCTAACCAGAGATTTTTCCCGTCGAATTCCAAACCCGTCGGACAACCGGCAGGCGTCGGATAAGAAACAATGATTTCGCCTGTAAACGGTGTAAGAATCGCCGGAAAAACAAATACAACGACAAGGAGAAAAAATGCGAATGACTTCCTCATATTTCGCCTCCTCTTAGTGGTGCGTTTAATGCTGTGATCCGATGAGCCGGAACAACGTTTCCAATCCCTCAGAATAAACCGAAGGCGCCGGACCGACCAATCTTGACTGAACGGCATCCTTCAGCGCCGAATTGTCGAAACTCTCGCGTGAATATGGCATCTCTTCCGGATAGATTTCAACCGTTGGAATTCGGATGATCGCCAGCAATTCCCGGAAAGAGAAACAGGTTCGCGCCAGCGCGCCCGGATCGATCAGAACTCCCTGGATTTCATTTCGGGATCGGCTGACGGTTTTTACGATTCGCGCTTCGTCGGTGAACTGAAAGATTTTAATTTCGACGCCGAGTTCTTTTGCTTTTCGGCGTAAGCCGGCATTGATTTTATCCAACGTTAATCGTGTGCCGTTTTTCGCCGAGATCTTTCCGATCAGCGGCAAGTTGGGTCCGTGAATTATCAGGATTTTCATATCCTAAAATAAGCGGGTTTATCGACAGAAACAATAAAAGATGTGACCGCAGGCAATCCGCGTGAGACCGGAATAGTGAAAGTGGAACTGCGCACAACGTCCTATTCTGCCTTGCAATAAACTATGATGCGGTGAATTTGAAAGGCTGGAAATTTGACTCTGAAAGGAAAGAAAAAGTTTGTCGTCTCACTGATCATCATTCTCTTGATGATTCTCGCGTTTTGGGTCAATTTTAAAACGACGGTAAAAATGCAAAATAATTCGCCAATATCAACTATTCAAATTTCCCTCAAATTTTGTGTTACATCACAACAAGTGTTTGCTTTTTAAAATTTCCTAAAATAGATTATTCCAGATTTTTTAACCATCTTTAATCTCTGGCGCTGTAACTTCTCAATGTGATCATCTTCTATTTCTAATTTTGTAAATATCTGAGCACATTCTCAGTATTTACAAACAACCAATATAGAGAGGAACCGTTTATCATGACAAAAAATTGGAAAATTCTCTTTCTCCTCGTCTGTTTTTGCGTTCTGTCGGGTTGCTCGGGATTATTTGATCCAACCGCCGTATTTATCACAGAAATTACATTAGATTCTGCGCCTACCACAGATTCTGAAGGAAATGTCTGGGATGCATCAGGTGCTCCTGATTTTTATTATATTCTTTTTGACAACAACGGGAAAGAACTCAGACGCGGAAGTGCAAAATTGGATATGAGACCAAGCGAAAATGAATTGAAATGGAAATTAAGCAATCCCTACAAAGTGACAGATTTCGATAAATCCTTTATAATCGCAATTTATGACGAGGATATTTTCGATGATGATTTCGTCAGCACTACAGAAGAATTTACGATGAATGACTACTATGAAGAAGATTCATTCATTTTAGAAAATGATGATTTAACGATCACCATCGGTTTAGATTGGGAATATCCCTTCGAGTA
>JAQUKI010000088.1 GCA_028719225.1 Fidelibacterota bacterium
CATTTACAGCTTTCTTATCCTGAAGTGGCCGGTATAAAAGATGAAACCTGAATCGATAGCAGGACATTCATTTTTATGTTCGTGGAGTGGCGGCAAGGATTCATGCCTGGCGTTATATCACGCTATTCGTCAAGGCGCCATTCCGCAATGTCTTTTCACTATGCTGACAGAGGGCGGCCAGAGTTCGCGATCTCACGGATTATCAAGGAAACTGCTGGAACAACAATCCCGGCTGATGAGCATCCCGATCCTGTTCAATTCCGCGACATGGAGCCAGTACGAGGCGAAGTTTCAGGAGACGCTACTGGAATGTAAGTCGCAAGGAATTGAAGGCGTTGTTTTTGGCGATATTGACGTCGAATCACATCGTGATTGGTGTATAAGAGTGTGCAGCGCGAATGGACTGGAAGCGCTTCATCCTCTCTGGAAACGTTCGCGCCGGGAATTGCTGACGGAATTCATTGAACTGGGATTTAAATCTATCATCGTTGCGACTCAAGCCGACAAATTAGGTCCGGAATGGTTGGGCAGAACGATAGACGAGCAGGCGATGAACGAACTGGAAAAGACCGGAATCGACATCTGTGGCGAATTGGGCGAGTATCATACGCTGGTAACCGGGGGGCCTCTATTCAAGTCGGAACTTATTGTTAGCAGGAAAGAAGTTTTACAACATGACGGCCAATGGTTCCTGACGATAGCGGAACAGAGTTAGTGATAATTCCGGATGTAAACGCGCCAAACAAATCTCAGTAACTGGCAATATTCAGCCGAGCGGATAGAATCCTGTGAGGACTATTGACAAATGGCCGGGGAAATTAATATAAAATTGTATTGACAGAAATTGCCATTCCGAAAGGGTGTTTGCTAATGACCGCGTCGTCCTTCCGGCATTTTATCTCCATTCCGCAAGTTAACCTGCCGCGTATGAGTTTTTGATTCGCTTAGAGGTAGAAAAGTGATAAATTAACAGCGGTAGATGAAATAAGTACACGAGATGAATTCGCAACACCCACAGAACCTGGCCGCCAAACAGGTCGGGATTTTAAGAAGACGCCCGGAAAATCAGGCGCCCGCCGGTAAGATCGCTCACATCAGGCGGATGGTAAAGATCGAAGTTTTGGATACTCCGATTTCGGGAAAAATAATCTAATACAGAGAGTAAGATATGTCATTACAAGAGATCGCTCAGGTGGTTCTTTATATTGGTTTGCTGATAGCATTGGCGCCTGTTCTGGGATCGTTCATGGCGAAAGTTTTCAGCGGCGAACGAACATGGTTGACGCCGGCGCTGAAACCGCTGGAAAAATTCATCTACCGGCTTGGAGGGATTGATGAAAAAGCCGAAATGCGCTGGTCAACTTACACCATGGCAGTATTGGTGTTCAATTTTCTTGGCTTCGTCGTGCTTTTCGTCATCCAATTGATACAGGATAAATTACCGCTCAATCCGCAAGGATTGCCGGGCATTCCCGCCGCATTGGCGTTCAACACGGCGGTCAGTTTTATGACCAATACGAACTGGCAAAGCTATGCCGGTGAAACGACAGTCAGTTATTTTACTCAGATGTTTGGTCTGGCGGTGCAGAATTTCCTGAGCGCGGCAACAGGCATCGCTGTGTTGCTGGCTCTGACGCGCGGTTTGGCGCGGCGATCCGCGCAAACCATCGGAAATTTTTGGGTCGATCTTGTCCGTTCGACAGTATATGTTCTTTTACCGCTTTCACTCGTTCTGGCAATCGTCCTCGCAGGACAAGGCGTCGTGCAGTCATTCTCACCGGCCGTGCAGGTCGAGACGCTCGAAGACTACAGCCAAACCATTCCGCTTGGGCCGGCCGCTTCGCAGGTTGCCATCAAGCAACTTGGAACGAACGGCGGTGGTTTTTTCAATACGAACAGTGCGCATCCGCTCGAGAATCCAACGCCGCTCAGCAATTTCCTACAAATGTTTTCCATTCTGCTGATACCGGCCGCGTTGACTTTCACTTATGGCAAGATGGTCGGTTCCATCCGTCAGGGGCGAGCGATTTTCGCCGCGATGCTGATCCTGTTTCTCGTTGGATTGACGGTGTCGCTCTGGTCTGAATACAGTTACAATGCGGTGACCGGCGTTTCGGCGTCGATGGAGGGCAAGGAAACGCGTTTCGGCGTAGCCAACAGTGTGCTCTGGGCTAATGCGACAACTTCCGCCTCAAACGGCTCCGTGAATGCGATGCACAGCAGTCTTTCTCCGCTCGCCGGTTTGGTCGCTATGCTCAACATCATGCTGGGCGAAGAGATTTTTGGCGGCGTGGGCGCGGGACTTTACTGAATGCTCGTCTTTGGCATTCGCACCGTGTTCATTGCCGGCCTGATGGTCGGCAGAACGCCCGTATATCTCGGAAAAAAGATCGAAGCCTTCGAAGTGAAAATGGCCATGGTGGCGGTAATCGCGCCGAGTTTCACGATTCTCGTGTTCTCCGCGATCGCGTGCATGACGAACGCCGGTTTATCGAGTCTCGCCAACAAAGGTCCGCACGGATTGAGCGAAATTCTTTATGCGTTCGCGTCGGCGGCGGCAAATAACGGCAGCGCCTTTGCCGGATTGAACGGTAACACTGTTTTTTACAATATGATGCTCGGCCTCGCGATGCTTATCGGACGTTTTGCGATTATCGTACCGGTTTTAGCCATCGCCGGCAGTATGGTTGGAAAGAAAACGGCGCCGTTTTCCGCCGGAACGTTTCAGACCGACAATGTAATGTTCGTCGCCCTGCTGATCGCTATTGTCATCATCGTGGGCGCGCTGACATTCTTCCCGGCGCTTTCACTCGGTCCGCTTGTCGAACATCTTTTAATGCTCGCCGGCCGGGGATTCTAATATGTCACTCTTTAAATCAACCCTTCAGAAAATGTTATGAACATGAAAAGAAAAACCACCAAACTTTTCGATAAAGCGATCGCTTCGCGCGCGCTCGCAGATGCATTCGTCAAACTCGATCCGCGCCTGGAAGTCAAGAATCCGGTGATGTTCGTTGTCTTTCTCGGCGCGATCCTGACGTCCATCGTCGTCATCGGCGAACTTCTCGCCGGTAAATTCGTAGGTTTCAACATTCAAATCATGATCTGGTTGTGGCTCACCGTGCTGTTTGCGAATTTCGCCGAGGCGGTTGCCGAAGGGCGCGGCAAGGCTCAGGCGGACAGTCTGCGTAAAATGCGGACGAAAACCATGGCCCGCCGGTTGGTCGATGACCGTGAAGAAAAAGTCACTGCCGCTGAATTGAAAATCGATGATATGGTAATCTGTGAAGCTGGCGATATTATCCCGGGCGACGGCGAAGTGATCGAAGGAATTGCCAGCGTCGATGAATCCGCGATCACGGGCGAATCCGCTCCGGTCATTCGGGAGAGCGGCGGCGACCGCAGCGCAGTGACCAGCGGCACACGCGTGTTGAGCGATAAAATTATCATTCGCATTACATCGGAAGCGGGCAACACGTTTCTCGACCGCATGATCGCCATGGTGGAAGGCGCCAGGCGCCGCAAAACACCCAATGAAATCGCGCTGTCCATTCTGCTTATCGCGCTCACCGCAATCTTTATCATCGTCGTCATCTCGCTATTGCCATTCGATATTTACAGTGAAAAAGCGGCGGGAATGTTGGCGCCTTCTGCGTTGACATTGCCGATCCTGGTGTCGTTACTTGTGTGTCTCGCGCCGACAACGATCGGCGGTTTGCTGAGCGCCATCGGCATCAGCGGCATGGATCGAATGATTCAGCGGAATGTACTGGCGGTCAGTGGTCGCGCCGTGGAAGCGGCAGGCGACATCGATGTACTGCTACTCGATAAAACCGGAACGATCACCCTGGGTAATCGCATGGCGACGGAATTCATCCCGGCGGCCAGCGTGAATGTCGAGCGTCTGGCAGATGCGGCTCAGCTGGCTTCATTGGCCGACGAGACGCCTGAAGGCCGCTCGATCGTGGTGCTGGCAAAAGAGCGCTTTGGTTTGAGAGGGCGCGATATCAAGGAACTGCAGGCGCGGTTCGTTCCTTTCAGCGCGCAGACGCAGATGAGCGGAGTCGATATTCCCGCTGTCGATGGACGTCCGGCGCGAAGCATTCGTAAGGGTTCTCTGGAATCCATCCGCAAATATTTGGCCGAGAGCGGAGCGACAGATCAGGCTTCCAGCATGGATATGAATGTCGCGTTGATGATCGGAACCGACATTGCCATGGCAGGCGGAACGCCTTTACTGGTTGTAGAGAATCTGGAACTTCTGGGTATCATTCAATTGAAGGATGTTGTAAAAGGCGGCATCAAAGAACGATTCGAGCAGTTACGAGCAATGGGCATTCGCACGGTGATGATTACCGGCGATAATCCGTTCACCGCCGCATCGATCGCGGCAGAAGCCGGTGTGGATGATTTTATCGCTCAGGCCACGCCGGAGACCAAGTTACAATGCATCCGCGAAGAACAGGCTCAGGGCAGGCTTGTCGCGATGATTGGAGACGGAACGAATGATGCCCCGGCATTGGCGCAGGCCGATGTCGGCGTAGCGATGAACAGCGGAACGCAAGCGGCGCGCGAAGCCGGAAATATGGTCGATCTGGACAGCAATCCCACCAAACTGATCGAGATTGTCGAAATCGGCAAACAGTTGCTCATGACCAGAGGCGCGCTGACCACGTTCAGCATTGCCAACGATGTGGCCAAATATTTCGCGATCTTACCGGCGCTGTTCAGCACGCTCTATGCAGTCGCCGGTGGCGTGGGCCCGCTCGCGGCGCTCAACATCATGAAACTGACTTCACCGCAAAGCGCTATTCTGAGCGCGGTAATTTTCAACGCGCTGATTATCATTGCACTGGTTCCGCTGGCATTACGCGGTATTAAATATCGTCCGCTGGGAGCCAATGCCATTTTAATACGCAACCTGATGATTTATGGCGTCGGCGGCTTCATCGTTCCGTTTATCGGCATCAAACTGATCGATATACTGATTGTCGCGTTAAAGCTCGTTTAAGGTGAATAAATGAAGAATTTTCTTACCGCATTACGACTTTTTCTGGTTATGGTGATTTTAACGGGAATTCTTTACCCGCTGGCTGTCATGGCGATTGCGCATTTTTGTTTCCCGCACAAAGCGGATGGCAGTATGATGATCGTGGATGGGAAAGTGAAAGGCTCGGAGTTAGTGGGACAGAAGTATGTCAGCGGGCGATATTTTTGGGGGCGTCCTTCTGCGATTGACTATCATCCGATGCCTTCGGGCGCTTCCAACCTCGGCCCGACGAGTATGGCATTGCGGGAGGCGGTGAAACAACGGCGATCTCAATTTGCCGGAACGGATACGCTGAGCGTTCCTGTCGATCTGTTGTTTGCTTCCGCCAGCGGCGTCGATCCGCATATCAGTCCGGAAGCGGCGCGACTGCAAATCGACCGTGTCGTAAAAGCGCGTGGCTTTTCAACGGATCAAAAAGAGAAACTGGTCAATCTCGTTGAGCGCAGTATCGAACCGCCGCAATGGGGCATTTTCGGTGAGTCGCGTGTGAATGTTTTTCTGTTGAACCTGAAACTCGACCGGTTAAACTAACGGGAGGTGAATATGGAGAAAGATGAACATCGTCCGGATCCCGATGAACTGTTAGCCTCGATACAAAAGAGGGAGATGCGGGAACAGCAAGGCAAACTGAAAATATTTTTCGGTATGGCCGCCGGTGTCGGTAAAACATATTCGATGCTGCAAGCCGCTCGTCAAGCGTCATCCGAAGGCGTAGATGTTGTGATCGGTTTTGTCGAGACGCACGGACGAGCCGAAACCGAAGCGCTGCTCGAAGGTTTGCAGATCATTCCGCGCGTGAAAATGGAATATCGCGGTACGTTCCTCGAAGAAATGGACCTCGATGCCATTCTCGCTCGCAAACCGAAGAAAGTGCTGGTTGACGAACTTGCTCATACCAACGTTCCGGGTAGCCGGCATACCAAGCGTTATCAGGATGTGCTTGAATTACTCGACGAAGGTATCGATGTGTACACGACCATCAATGTTCAACATCTGGAAAGCCGTGCAGATGCGGTTCAGCAAATCACGGGTGTCGTCATGCGAGAAACGGTTCCCGATTCGATTTTCGATCGCGCCGATCAGATCGAACTGATCGATATAACACCGGATGAACTGTTGAAGCGACTGGCAGAGGGAAAAGTATATGTATCCGACAAAGCACAGTTGGCCGCTCAAAAATTTTTCCGACGCGGAAATCTGGATGCACTACGTGAAATGTCGCTGCGACTAACCGCGCAACACGTCGATCAGCAATTGCGTGATTACATGCAGATCAATCAGATTTCCATGCCATGGAAATCCGGCGAGCGCCTGTTGGTTGCCGTTGGACCGAGTCCGATGTCTGCGCAACTGGTGCGCTGGACGCGACATCTGGCGTCCGCTCAGCAATCACCATGGATTGCCGTGAGCGTTGAATTGCCTCATCGCCCGCTTTTGCAGAAAGAAAAGGATCGACAGGAAAAAAACCTCGAATTAGCTCGCGAACTGGGCGCCAAGATTATCACAACAACCGATACCGACATCGTTGCGGGAATTGTGCGCGTCGCGAGACAGCATAACGTCGCGCAGATCGTTGTCGGCAAAACGCTGGATTCGCCGGTGAGGAAGTTTTTTCGTGGCGAATCGTTTATTACGCGTCTTATCCGAGAAAGCGGTAATATTGACATTAATCTGGTTGCGAGCGATAAAATGCAAACGATCAAGCAACAGCAACTACATTTAACTTTTACATCAACACTGCGGCAATATATCTATAGTTTGCTCGCGATAATCGCTCTGGCGGGAATTTGTCTTACCATACTTCCGCTTATCGGTTATCAGATGATCGGATTGATTTTTCTATTTGCGATTCTCCTTCTTGCGCTTTTTATCGGACGCGGTCCCGTGCTTTTCTCGGCGGCGTTCAGCGCGTTGCTGTGGAATTATATTTTCATTCCTCCTAAATTTACTTTTGTCATCGGCAAACCGCATGACACTCTTATGTTGTTGTTGTTTTTCGTCACGGCTTCGATTCTCGGCAACCTCACTGCCCGTATTCGCTCTCAACAAATAGCCCTTCAGCGACGTGAGGAACAAGCCATTGCACTCTATACACTTGCACGTGAAATTGCCAATGCCGCAAATCTTGACGAAATCATGGTCACAGCCGTTAAACAATTGAGTAATGTATTTAGCGCCAAGATCGCGATTCTGTTTCCCGATCAGGCTTCGCATTCTTTTCTGACTCCATATCCGGCGAGCACATTGACGCTCAACGAAAAAGATCGAAGCGTCGCCGCATGGGTTCTCGATCTGCGAAAACCGGCGGGGCGTTTTACCGACACTTTGCCGATGGCTGAAGCATATTTCATTCCGTTGCTCACGCCCAGTCAGGCGGTCGGAGTCATCGGTGTGCGAACACATCGAGCAGAACCGTTGCCGATCGAGCAAAAGGCTTTGCTTGAGACATTTGCCAGCCAGATCGCGAGCGCAATCGAACGGATGGCGCCTGTTGCGGTGAATCCTCGAATCGGACGATAGTACCCGCATCTGCGTTGAAATGGAATCCATCCTTTAGAAGGACGGCTGAATAAAATTCAAACAGACAGGTATTTATAAGAAACCGATGAAGGTTTGTTTCTCTCCTCTTGACAAATCAGAATAATTTCCATAACATAACTACCGCGATGAATACTGAAGATAAATTGAACTGAAATAATCAAACGGAAATCCCATGAATACGATCTGAAATGAGCTCTTCACTGCGTTCCAAACGGTACGCAGATCATTCATGGGCTATATTTCACTAATAAATAAAGGACAAAAGGATGTGTGGTATTTTAGGAATTCTCGATATAAAAACCGATAAGGCTAAACTGCGTAAACAGGCGCTGGCCCAATCCAAACTGCAACGGCATCGCGGCCCGGATTGGTCTGGCATCTACGTTGGGAAAAACGTGATCCTGGCACACGAACGGTTGGCCATCGTGGGTGTGGATTCCGGCGCACAGCCTTTGCTGAACGCCGCTAAAACGCACGCGCTGGCAGTCAACGGCGAGATTTACAATCATGCCGATCTGGAGGCGACGATCACCTACGGTTATGAATTTCAGACCAAATCCGATTGCGAGGTCATTTTGGCCTTATACCAGCAGAAAGGCGTTGAATTCCTGGACGACCTGCGCGGGATGTTTGCCTTCATCCTTTACGATAGCGAAAAGGACACTTACCTGATCGCCCGCGATCATCTCGGTATCATTCCGCTTTATACGGGGCATGACGAACACGGCAATTTTTACGTTTCGTCCGAGATGAAGGCTATTCAGGGCATCTGCCAGTCGGTTGCGATTTTTCCGCCCGGACATTTTCTGGCGAGCGGAATGAAAGAACCGCGCCGTTATTATCAACGGCCCTGGATGGAATATGCCAGCGTCGCCGACAACAAGACCGATGTTCGGTGGCTTAAAGAAGCGCTCGAGCATTCGGTCAAGACGCACCTGATGTCGGATGTGCCGTATGCCGTGCTCCTTTCCGGCGGATTGGATTCTTCGCTCGTAGCGGCTATTGTGAAGAAATTTGCCGCCAAGCGCGTCGAAGATCATGACCAATCGGAAGCCTGGTGGCCTCGCCTGCATTCTTTTGCCATCGGTCTGGCCGGAGCTCCGGATCTGATCGCGGCGCGGGAAGTCGCCGAGTATATCGGCACGGTGCACCATGAACTGCATTTTACTGTTCAGGACGGATTGGATGCCCTGTCCGACGTGATCTATCATCTGGAAACTTTCGATACTACTACTGTACGCGCATCGACGCCGATGTACCTGATGGCCCGCCAAATCAAAGCCATGGGCATCAAGATGGTGCTTTCCGGAGAAGGTGCCGACGAGGTTTTCGGCGGCTATCTGTATTTTCACAAAGCGCCATCGGCGCAGGAATTACATGAGGAAACAGTGCGCAAACTCAGCAAACTGCATCTTTATGATTGTCTGCGCGCCAATAAATCCATGGCGGCCTGGGGTGTCGAAGCCCGCGTGCCGTATTTAGACAAGGATTTTCTAGATGTGGCCATGACCATCAATCCGGAAGATAAAATGTGCCGCGATGGCCGCATTGAAAAAAATATCCTGCGGAGCGCCTTTCCGGGTTATTTACCGGATAAAATCCTCTGGCGTCAGAAAGAGCAATTTTCCGATGGCGTCGGCTATTCATGGATCGATAGCCTGAAGGCTTATGCTGAACACGAAATCAGCGATCAGAAACTGGCCTCGGCTAAATATAAATTTCCGGAGAAGACCCCGCAAACCAAGGAAGAATACCTCTACCGCCAAATCTTCGAATCGCATTTCCCATCGCAGGCTGCGTTAGACACGGTTCCTTTCGAACCGTCCATTGCCTGTAGTACGGCAACGGCTCTGAAATGGGATGAAACCTTCCGGAAAATGGCGGACCCCTCCGGTCGCGCCGTTCGTTCGGTTCATAAAGATAGCTACTAAGCGATATTATTGATCCTCGGTGCTACGCTTTGCGTCGAGATGTCAATGTTTCAGTAAAAGAGATACGAGGCATCGGGTCTCTACACAGACGCGCCCCAAACGATTCGGTGTTTTTTTAGATAACATCGCTTAAATTTGATTCGTGAACCTTTTCAGCGCAAAGATCGATGAACTCCGGCGGCAGATCAACGAAGCCAATCATGCCTACTACGTGCTCGAAAATCCAACGCTCAGCGACGCCGAATATGATCGGCTGATGCGCGAACTCGAACGGTTAGAGGCGGAATATCCGCAATTCATCACTTCCGATTCGCCGACCCGGCGCGTCGGCG
>JAQUKI010000089.1 GCA_028719225.1 Fidelibacterota bacterium
CATTCCCGCGCCGCAGAAAGGAATGCGCGCCTTTCCGAGCGTATGGATCGTGGAGTTCAATCCATCGACGCCGAAATCGAGGATGTGATTGTTGGCCAGCGTGAACAGGTCGAATCCCGCATGAATTGGTCCGTCGATGTAAGACGGCGGCGCCGAAAATGTATATTTCTTCTTCTGCGCTTTACCGCCGACCGTTAAAGGCGACTCGAGATTAGCCACTGCGATATCCGCGCACCGGACAATGTTTGCCACCGAATCGAAAGGATAATCCGCGCCGAGTTCTTTGATCACGGGAATGAGTTCGTTGCCAAGCGTCAGGTCTCCCGCAAATACAATTGTCACCTTCTTCTTTTGATCCGCTCTGAGGAATGAAAATTGTCCGGCGGCTTGCGTGGCGATGCCGATGAGAACGATCGCTATTAAAACTGGCCACTTTTTAAACGATTTTTCTCGTAAGTAACACTCAGCCATACAAACGGAATATAGAAAAATGTTACCAAAGGTTCAATAATCAAATATGAAAAACCTTCCGAAGGGTTGGCAGCCTTCGGAAGGTTCTTTAATCGATTACAGTAGCCGTTATTTGATCAGGACTATTTTTTTCACGGCGTTGAATTCACCCGCATGGATCTTTGCAAAATACAATCCTGTGCTCAGATCGCTGGCAATGCTTTTAATATAATGCGTTCCGGCGGACATGATCCCGCTACTGATCGTACTCACTCGGTTGCCGTTGTCAACGCAATATCACCGGGACTTACTTGCGAATTTTAAACTAAATCCGGATTAATTGTCCGTCGGGAGTTGTTTTGTGCCCCAACAAGGACTCGAACCTTGAACCAACGGATTAAGAGTCCGCTGCTCTACCAATTGAGCTATTAGGGCGAGAAAAAGCGGGCTAAATTTATAACAATTCCGCCGAACTGTCAACATCCTTCATAACGGTTTTTTCTGTTTGTCACCGACAATTCAAAAAGGCATTTGGAGAATCCGATCACTTGCTGATCGGCATGATATAGACGATCTTTTGGCCGGGCGTGTCATAGATTTCGATCATTTCCCGACTGCCGAGGTTTTTCTCTTCCGCATATTTCCGGATTGCCGGATATACTTTCATCACACCTGAAATGATTGACATCCGCGAATGAAACGGAAATTCCACGACAATCGCGTTCATCGATTTGAATTCCTGAACTTTGTACTTCTTTTTCAAATCCGGAAGCGCTTTCATATCTTTCTCATCCAGAATACATCCGACTTTACTCCGCAATTTTTCAACCGCAACCTCTTTGGGATTATCATAATATATTCCAATCCCTTTCGTCGTCGAGATTCCGTCTTCTTTCAGTAATTTGTTATAGACGGAATCCATCGGCGCGTACACACTCTTATAATCCCCGACATAATCGGCGTAAACCATCACGAACGGATCGACTTGCTTTTCCCGAATGCTGACGCGACTCAGCATACTGCTCGACCGAATCAACCAGAAAACCAGTAAAATGACAACGGCCAGAACGATCCACAAAATCTTTTTCTTCATATCGAATATCCTCCCTTGACTTCTTCTCCGGATTTCAAAAACTGCATGAATATACGAAAAACGATGATGTCTGTAAATACCGTAAAAAAACCTGCCGAACTTTCCAGCCCGGCAGGTTCGATTCAATTTTTGATATGATTACTGAAGTACTGTCAACGCACTCCGTGCGGCATCCAGCATCTATTGAAACCTTGATAAACGATTGGTGTGGGCGAAATGGTTCTTCCTTTCCTGGTTAATGGTTGGCTATAACATAGACCATGTTTCACTCCTGCCTGATATTCCAAATAATACTTGTAATCAAGATTGGAAATAAGTAAAATGGAAAAGTGTAAAAATGGCATAAACGGTAACTGATAATGAGAAAAACACACGGGAGAATATCCATGAAAAACATTTTCTCTTTATTGATGGGGTTCGCGCTTATCATAATGAGTTGCGAAAGTCCTACCGGTAATTTGCCCCCCGATTATCCGGAGGGACAAATCGTCGGCCGGGTGACAGATGCAACTAATGATCTCCCGATTACAAATGTAAAAGTATTTCTAGGCCGGTCGCTGTATATGCCGGGTTTATTCAATGAACTGATTGATACGACTTCCACCGATGAATTCGGATATTATTCATTCTCCGGAATTACTGCAGGTACTTATTACATCTACGCCATAGACTCGAGTACTCTTTCTGTTTCCCAGATACTCAAGGCTGGAATCATTGAAAACGATTCCAGTCAGGTGAAAAAAAATTTTTACATGCATTCTTACAGCACCGGAGGTACGGTTTCAGCTACAGTAACCAGTGAAAATGGCAGTTTGTTTGACAGTCTTACAGTGTATCTGTTACTACTATCAAACGGTAAATATTCGACAATCAGCAGTAAAACATTTTATAGCCGAAATGATTTCGAACTTTATAACGTTGCGACTGGTAATTACCTGGTATTTATTTCCGCCACTGATTCGACTCAGGAATATACCGGCTACTCGGAATATTTTTTCCATTCAGGGGAATTAACAGGTATTTTATTAGACGATATAAATTTATCTCCGGCGGGATTAGTAGCCTGGAAACCTGTTATTTACATTTATCCCGAAGAAAAGACGACCTTCTCTGTCCAACTGAATTTTTCCAACGGCACAAAATTACTAGAGAGCGTTCCCGCGTATTGCGATGGCTGGAATGTCACAGTCGATACGGATGGTAGAATTAACGAACAATACCCGTATTTATTCTACGATGCTTATCTGCCGTCCACTCCGGATTTAGACCGGGGTTATTGCATTGCAACCAATTCACTGGCAACCGATCTGACAACGATATTGTCCGCTTATGGCCTGACCGCGGCTGAAATCAACGATCTGGTCGAATACTGGCAAGCCTACCTGACTGAGTACCCGTACTACTTAGTATACCCGATAACCGATCAAAGCATTGATAAATATGTCAGCCTGGCAGTTAAACCCGAGCCAAAGAGCCAGTTCCGCATCTGGCTGTTCTTTAAAGGCACCCCGCAAGCGACGTCCATCCCGCAACCGACAATTACCCGTTTCGTAAGGAAGCGGACCACCGTCGTCGAATGGGGTGGCGCGATAATGTAATGCAATTAATAATTCAATAAACAACCGGAAAGGAGTATCACAAATGGTTAACCGGACAAATTCAAAACTGAAGCTCAGTATCATCCTGTTGGCGACCTGTTTAACATCTGTCACTTTCGCGGCCGGTGATAGTACGGCCTGTAATCCAAAGTGGGCCTTACAATTCGCCATTTCTTCCAATTTTACGCTATCTTCCTTCAGTGGCAGTAATTTTTCAGTTGAGCGTCAATTAAAGGAAAACCGGGCTATTCGTTTGGGGATTACGTTGTCTGAATCTGTCACAAATACTGACAGTGAAAATAGAACCACCGGCGAATCACTCTTTCTATCTAATAATTTTAACATAAAAATAACTTCACAGTATTTGTTTTATTATGGAAGTGTTCATTATATCAAGCCCTATTTCGGTATCGGACCTTACTGCGGGATGACGATCATTTATGATAAATCTGAGGATGGTAAGCATTTAACGAAGAAAATTAAAATCTCTCAATCCTTTCTCATAGGAGCGAATTCGTCTCTCGGGGCTGAAATATTGTTAAATAAAAAAATCAGTCTGCTGGCAGAATATGGCACTTCGCTTGGATATACATACTCCTTGTCGGAAAATACTTCTCAGGCCAGATCTAGCGTTGATGCGCATTATACAATCATATCCCAAACAAAGTCATATCAAAACAAATTTACCATTCAAAACAATTCGGTGCTGTTCGGCATATCCGTACATTTTTAGAATAGAATAAACTAAAAAGCCCCTCCGGTGACATTCACCCGGAGGGGCTTTTCAATCATCTCGGAAAAAGTTACTGAATCACTTTCAGGGCTTCGCGTGCGGCATCCAGCATCGGCTGAACGGAGATTTCTGTTCCGACGGCCGCTTTCATCCATGCGGACGGCGTGATGGAACCCAGCGTACACATCCGCTCCATCTCTTTTCCGAGATGCTTCCCGGAAATGGACTGCTCGATCTGGAACTGAATGACGTGTCCGATCGGGTAATCCGGCAGATAAAGACCGGCGTCGATCATGTGTGAATAGACCCCCAGAATGATGGCGTCTTTATGTCCTAAAATCGGGTAATAATATTCATTCCATGTCGCCTTGGCAATTTCGATGACGGCGGCTTTCAGTTCTTCCGGCTTGGCTTCGGGATGTTCGTACATCCAGTGCCAGACCTGCATATCGACGAGTGCTACGGCTGAGATTTCTGCCGCCGACCAAATCTGATTCAACGCCTCCAGATATTCGGCGTCCGGATCTTTCTTCGTCAAGCCGAGAACTTCCAGATCTCTCTTCTGGAATACAAATGCGTAGGCTTCCGTAAAGGCAGTATTCGGAACACCGGAAAGCATTGGATGATCAATCCGGTTCAGCGAAAAAACCTGCTCGACGCAATGACCGAGTTCATGAATGGCGATGTTGAATCCTTTATAATCCATACCGGTCGGCTGAACGCGGGTTCTCAGATGCGCATTATCCGAAGAGCGTTCGGCGCCCTGCGCATGTCCGGAACCGCGCGCCGGATCGACGTTGATCTTGGTTTTCAAGAATTCCGCCGTTTGTTTATCGAAGCCGAGTTTCATTAATGTTTCAGGCAATTTCTCGCGAAAAACGTCGGCAGTCGGATATTTAGCCGAAACGATCTTATCCAATTCCGCCTGCGAATAAATCCCTTTGCTCTTGAAACCGTTGTACCAAATGTCGAATGGTTCAAGTTCGCGTCCGAGCCGTTTTTTCACGACAGCAGCTGTCTCTTTGAGTTCTTCCGATTTTAGAAGTTGAACGAATAACGCTTTGACGGTTTCCTCGGGAATCTCGCGTTCTTCGTTAAATTTGCGGTCGATAAATGTCGGATTGATCGGATAATACGGATCGGCATTCATTTCGGCGTGAAAAATATTGAGCAGTTGCCGGTAGCGCGTATTCGGCTCGGGACTCATATCGCCGCCGATGACCTGATTCGATCCGACTTTCCAATCGACTTTCGGATTGTTGATGACGCTGGCCGGGATTTCCTGCGTGATGATTTTCTGCATCACGTCGTAGATCATTTTCTGCCGTTCGAGTCCGCCGGATTCAGGGTACTGCGCCTTGAGTTCGTCGCGGATTCCCCAATGCGTGATCAGCGTCAGATCTTCCGGGAACAATTTTTCGCCGTTTTCCGTCAGCAGATGTCCCATGCAGATGTTGTAACTGCTGATATAGTTATCGGCGGAGACATAGGCTTCATAAGTTTTCTGTGAAATCTCGGACGGAACACGTGAATTGAAACGTTGTGCCAGTCTCGCCTGCGCCCATTTTTCCCGCGTCCAATCATCGCTGACCCTCAGTATTTCATCGAGAGGATAATTTTTAAAATTCAATAAGACCCAAAAAGCGACCTTACTCTTGAACAGGTTTTCAGTAACATTCGGAGAAAGACTAAAGTTCGCCATCAGGTAATTGACCGGCATGATCGGCCCGACATCCACCTGCAAATCCCACTGAAAATCGCGCTCGAGTTCCAACATGACGCCTTTCAATGTCTCGAGCGATTTTTCCAGACGAACGAACGAACGGTTCAGCGAATCGCCTTCGACGAGGAAATTTTCCATGCAGAATTTGATAAAATCTTCTTCTGTCCCGTCTTCTTTTGTCCAGAAATTTTGCATCTGTGTAATGCCGGTCCGGATACGGTCGGCGCTGGTTTCACCAAACTTCGCGATCATCTTATCGGCGACTTTCACCGCAAATTCATCGCTGATCATTTTCGCGTCCTCTTTTTTCCCGCATTGCTGGATCATCGTCACAAAAAGCATGATCATAACAAGCAAAACGGATCCGGTAAAATGTCCCCGTGCGTATCGCCACATCTTTTTTCCTCCTTAAAATTGTTCGTCCGCTATCGGACAGAAACCTCATCGGTCAACTCGTTGACGTCGTCGTTTTTCCGCGGAAAATGTTCGGAAAGAATTGCGCCCATTTTCGTAACGACGTTCATGACGCCGGTTTTATAGTTATGTTGTTTAAAATCCTGCGAAAGCGATTCCGCTACTTCATCCCAGACCGATTGATCGATTTTTGTGTGAATTCCTTCGTCGCCGAGTATCTGGAATTTACGCCTGTCTAAAAGAATGAGCAGTAAAATGCCGGTCCGGTCGTGCGTTTTATCCATTCCAAGCCTGAAAAATTCGTCCAGCGCTATTTCCATGATGTCTTTATCTTTAAACTGTGTCGGTGTTTTACTGAACACGCTGACCCGGATTTCGCCCGACGTATTCTTCTCCGCTTCCGAACAAGCCGTTGCGATCGCCTTCAAATCCGCCTTCGAAAAATATATACCCAACAACGACATCGTTCAACTCACTTTCAATTTTCGTTCAACTTGGAGATTTACCATCCGCCCGACGATCCTCCGCCGCCGAATCCACCGCCACCGCCACCGAAACCGCCAAATCCGCCTCCTCCGAAACCTCCGCCGCCGAACCCACCACCGCGTCCACCGCCGCGAAACATTTCGGAAAAGAACAGCGCCCAGAGCAAACCGCGCCGGCCGCGCTTTCCCATCCCGAAAAAGATCGGCAGGAAAAACAAGAAAAAGATCAGCCCGAACAGCAGATTTCCCGGTTCGCGCTCCGACTTTCTGAATTTATTCGGATCGCCCTGATATTCACCCTGCGTTGCTTTCATGATCGAGGTGATGCCGGCGTCGATTCCCGCAAAATAATTACCGTTTCGGAACTCCGGCGCAATCTCGTTGCGAATGATCGAGGACGAGATCAGATCGGTCAGCGCGCCTTCCAGTCCGTAACCAACCTCGATCCGCATCTTCCGATCGTTGATGACGACGAGGAGCAGAACGCCGTTGTCTTTTTCCTTATCGCCCAATTTCCATGCATCGGTCACACGGATCGAGTAATCTTCCAGCACTTCACCTTCGAGAGAAGGAATGATAAGGACTGCGATCTGATTCGACGTTTGCGATTCGAACTGAAAGAGTTTTTCCTCCAGCTTTAATTGTTCCGATGACGACAGAATGCCGCTCAGATCGGTCACGCGGGTTCTCAACGGCGGGACATCGAGCGCGAAAAGGCTCGTCACCATCAACGCGAGAAACATGAAAATCACCCAGCAACCGGCGAGTTTTCTCCTGATATTAAATTCGTTCATTTATTGCCGGACGCTCTCGCGTTAAAACGTCACTTTAGGAGCGTTTTCCGCACCTTCCTGCGCTTCAAAATATAACTTCTTATCGAATCCGAACATACCCGCTATGATATTGGTCGGGAACCTGCGAATCTTCGTGTTGAATCCCTGAACCGCTTCATTGAAACGCTGTCTTTCGACGGTGATCCGATTCTCGGTTCCTTCCAACTGCGACTGCAACGCGAGGAAATTCTCGTTTGCCTTTAAATTCGGGTAATTTTCGACAACTGCCATCAACCGCGAGAGAGCCGAACTGATTTCGCCCTGAGCCTGTTGAAATTTTGCAAAAGCCTTCGGATCATTCAGAACTTCCGGTGTGACTTTCAGACCGGTCGCATTGCTTCTCGCCTGAATCACGGCTTCGAGCGTCTGACTTTCATGTTTGGCGTAACCTTTGACGGTCTCGACCAGATTCGGGATCAGATCGGCGCGGCGCTGATACTGATTACTGACCTGCGCCCATGATTGGTTCACGCCCTCTTCGAGCGTCACCAAATTGTTGTACATGCCGACGATTTTGCCGATGATCAGAAGTAAAACGACGACGACGGCAATCAGAATTATCCAACCTTTTTTCATTTTATTTTCTCCTTTTTCAAAATTCCAAATAATCTAACACTTTTTCTAATCACTCATTCAACAATTCTACTGCATAGATTGTTCTGATAACGAAAGATTTTTTTTCATTCGTAATGGGTCCACATCCGAATGATTTTCACGACTTTTTCTACGTCAATGATTTGATAAATAATGCGATGCCGAATGTTAATCCTCCGCGAATATGCTCCGGATAAATCGCCGACTAATTTTTCGAATGGTGGAGGTGATTGAAACGGATTTTCTTGCAGGATTTCTAAAATAACCAGCGTCTTGTCTTTCAATCCGGCCTGTTTTAATTTCAGGGCATCTTTCTGCGCCTGTTTGGTAAATACTAATTTCCATCTCACCAGACGAGTTCCTCAGAACATTCATTGACCGGAGTATCGAGACCTTCCTGAATCGATTCACGCATCCCTGGGATAGATGTCAGAAAAAGAGTTTCCTGTACCGCCCGCCAGTCATCTTCTGAAATCAAGACGGCATTTTGAGTTTTACCGGTTATTTGAATCGGCTCGTGAACTTCGGCGGTCTCATTGATGAGTTTATACAGATTCTTGCGGGCATTGGTGGCATTAATCGTTTTCATAAACACCTCATTTTATCGTGCGTAACGTACGCTATGCTGTACGTAATTGCAAGAAAAATTTATCGTCTGAATACACCAGTTGCCATCCTGAAGCAGAGCCCCGGAGTAAGATAACCTGAAATCAAACAGATAGACGCGTTATGAACGAAACGGTCAACTCAAAATATCTGTTAAAAATACACTCCTAATACCCCGTTAAAGGAATTTATTTTTTCGTCAAGAATCAAATCCCCAATTCCCGCAGAGGATAATATTTTAGAATAATTTGAATAAATCAACATCCCAAAATATCTTTTGATAGTAACTTCTAGCCCAAAATGGTTCACCTGGCCGGAATTGAATATTATTGGCGGACCATCCGTAAAAGCCATCCTATAGTCGTAATCTTCGACAGGTTCGTTTTGATATATTAACTTACTTGCGCCTATTTTCGATTTTGGGTGAAAAAATATTCCGCATCCAATTCCAATAACCGGGTTGATAAAGATATTCTCCGTTAAGTGAAATGAATAACTGCCCAGAAGGTTTAACTCTAATATATTGTAATTAAGATGAATATCCGTTCTCTCAGAATAATAATGTACATCCGACCAGCGTATTTTTTTATTGATAAGATCAAGTTTTTTATTGGTGTACATGATTCCATAATTCAAATAGAAATGCTTCCATATCCGGGATTGCCGGTAGTATCCGAAGTTTATACCAGTTTTACCGATACCCCCTGTTGTTGTAAATTGCGAGTGATTCGCACCCAAAAAAACCATATTTTTATATATTTTCTCTGATTGGGCGATTAGAATCTTTTCTTGAGGCACAGTTTGTTGTGTACTCTTTACGCCAATATTAATAAGTGAATCTGGTTTTTCCTGAGAGACTGCGGCGTTACCCATTACTATAAATCCCAGTGCAATATTCAATATCTTATGACTGAGATTCTTCTTTAGGATTTTCATATTATCTGGTTCAACCCTCAATTACTTCATTTCAGACTTTAAGCAGATTCATAAAATCAGCGACCGAACCGAATGATTCTATTTTCCCGATCGCTTCGCGGATTTCCGCCTGCCGGTTCGGTGTTAAAACCGCCGCCGAAAGCGCGTTGAATTTAATGGCAATATCCTCGTCCGTCATCGGTTCGCGCGGATCGCCTTTCGGATATTCCAGATTCACTTATTAATATTGGCGTAAAGAGTACACAACAAACTGTGCCTCAAGAAAAGATTCTAATCGCCCAATCAGAGAAAATATATAAAAATAT
>JAQUKI010000090.1 GCA_028719225.1 Fidelibacterota bacterium
TACAACGGTTCGAGGTTTCGGAAAATGACGAGTGGAACGGATACGCCGATCATAGATATTTGGGGTATTGACGAAAATCATATCTGGGCAACTGCGAAATCTAATCAGTTTGATGATGAACACCCAGGTGGCTATGAAAGTGTGACTCTTTTCTATGACGGAATAAAATGGATAAGGAAGTATGAATCACTTGTCGGACATACCCACGATCATAGCAATACGACTATTGCCGGCTATATGAATTCCGTGTGGGCTTTCAAAGATACACTTTATATCTCTTCAAATTCCGGACTCTGGAAAGAATCGATCAAAAAAGGCAAAGGTAAACTAGTACACGGACCTGATAACCGATTAAATGGTTATCCATTTTTAGTACGCGGAACCGGGTATAATAACGTCTATGCCTTTACCCATTGGGGCGAGTTCCTGCATTATAATGGAAAAACATGGAATCGTGACTTGAGTCTGAATGGGATTAATATCAGCAAGGCTGATGTTAAAAATAATTTAGTGGTAACAGTTGGTGATATGCAGTTTAGATATGTTGTTATTGTCAGGGGGCATCATGTGAATTGAAAGGATTGAAACATGAAATGCTTCAAATGGTTTTTTTCAATGTGTTTATTGATTTCTCTAATTTATGGTAGTGATAAAGAGATTGTATCTAAAAGGACATTTACTTCAAATACGTATTTGTCAAGTAGTGGACAATACAAGCAAGTTATTTATAATTATCCTGTCAATTATTATGAAAACGGTCAGTATCTTCCCATCCCTAATAACGAAGATGGACAGCACTACACTGAGATAGCGTTTACCCAAATACAATCGATTCAGAATAACAGCGATGGTCATATATTATCCAAAAGTATTAACAATTCAGGTCTTGGAACATGGGGTACTTTCTGCGATAATAACAACGGAGAGATAAGTTATTTAAATGACGAGGACACATTGTCTCATTGTCTCGGTTTACAATATTTTGATTCTGACAGTTGGGACAAATATCGAATTTTTGACGGTTGGCTTATCCAGAACCTTGATACTGCCTATATCATCGATTCGACAGTATATGAAATTACTCTCTCATCTGTGAATTTAAATAGTGGTACCATGACTATTCAATGGAAATATCTTGGATTGGATTACGACTGGTATAGTGATCCAGAATTGGAATATACAGCTATTGATACGAGTGATCAGTTTGGTACAATAACATTGTCAGGTAGTTCCAATAATCCCCAGGTTAAAAGAATTAAATGGAATGCCGGTAGCAACTTTTGCAATGTATTGCAGAATTATCTCGATTTAGGAGGAATAAATATGACTTTTTATTCTGGCCTAAAAACAAGCCAAGAAACAAGCGGTGCTGACAATTATGCAATAATTAACTCACCAAAAACTGCACAAAAACTGACTATTTATTATTTACCTCCGAAACAGTCAATTCTGGTAGATAACTGTGTATATAATTCTTCAACTTCGGTTGGCGGTCACCTTAATATAGATGGAACATTACCACCCGGTACAGACGAAGAAAACGATGCGGGATCAAATCCCTATATATATTGTGATAGTTCGTATGTCATTTCCGAACCGGAGGATATTATTTCATATTCCAGTAAGAATTATCAACATCATTCATGGAAAGAAAACACAAACGATTATGAATTGAATCATGATTTTTCGGTCGATACCGATATGGATGAACAAATAGGATATTTTATAGAACCCAAAAGCGTGACAATCAACAAACAGAATGGCAACAATGCAATTGAGATCAAGGATCCTTGGTGGAAAGACCCTGCAACCAGTCAGCGCCATAATCCGGCGGTTTATCAAAACCTTTCAGGAACCAGTTATTCTGTTTTCTTGAATCAAAATCCAAATTTTTATTCAACAACACCTATCTATACGCTAAAAGCGCCGCAGGTCGGGCTGGTGACTCAAGATAGCATCTTTGCTTTTCATCATTGGTCAGCCTCACCTTCGGACAGCGTAGCCTTCCAAAGTTCCTCTTCCCATGAGACGAAAGTCGTTTTCAAATCATCAGGCGCAACAGTGACAGCAGTTTATAGGGCTGTCAACCAGATTGCCGACCACCTTCTATCTGTTCCTTCCGGCGAGACAGTTTCCATTCCAGCCGGAGCGAATATCCAATTTGCCGATGGATTCACGATGGAAGTTGAAGGATCATTGGTCGCTGAAGGTACTGCCTCTACTCCGATTCAATTGAGAAGCACCGGCAGAAGCAGTGATTTCGATGATCCATATGATTATGACCCGGATGTAGTCGATACACTCATTCTGGCAAAGGGAACCGGCGCATCCATCCAATTTTCTCACGTCATTGTTAGGGATGCCTATTGTGGTTTGGCAATTAAGGACAACACGTCCTCTGTTAAACTATCGGATGTCGAAATCAAAAACTGCAATATCGGAATCGGTATTGGGAAGACCAATAACGCCAGGATTGAACTATCCGGTTTGAACGTCCACGATAATCATTGCGGCATCGTGTTCGATCAAGGAGTTTATAACGGTTCTCAAACGACAGGAATATTGATCCATCACTCGGTTTTTCATGATATTAATTATCAGGCGGTCTTCCTGTATCTCGATCAACCGTACGGCAATTCTTCTGTTTTGGATATGACGATCGATTTTTGCACGTTCTATAATATTGGAAGCGGGAGTGGGAATGGAAATGCGATCTATTTCTATCACGATAACAATACCTATGGTTCTGTTTTATTAAACGTGTACGATTCGATCTTCAATACTGCGCCTATTACATTCCCGATTTATCAAACTTATGATGATATAATAGGATTTTGTAACACGGCATATAATTCCGGAGTTATTCCCGATGAAATTACAGTATCCTACTCAAATCCATTAATGTGCAATCCATCCGGCAACGACTTTAGATTGACGAATTCGAGTCCTTGTATCGATAACGGAGATGGTGGCGTTTACCTGGATTTATTTCCGGATTATTGTTATGATACTGATTTGGACGGCACGATTCCGGACATCGGCGCTAACTATTTCCCGCAGTCGTCTCTTAGCGGCACGATCTCCTCCGACACAACCTGGTATGGTAAGGTAACTATCACCGGCGATGTTACGATCGCATCCGGCGTGGAATTGACCATCGATCCGGGAACCAAGGTCGCTTTCAATTCAGGTAAGAAGATCACCGTCAATGGAGAAATTGATGTCAATGGATTATCCTCGGCAAAGGTCGTATTTACGCGGAGCGACACATCCAGCACGAGTAAAACCTACTGGTACGGCATCACTATTCCATCCGGCGGAACTTTTAACTTTGACCATTTCGAGATGTACGGCGCCAGCAGCGGTATTTATCCAAGTTATTCGTCGGGAAGTATTTCTCATGGATATTTTAAAGATAATTGGATTGGTGTCTATCCAAATAATTCAACTGCCACTAATGTGTCATATTCCACATTCCTGAATAATCAGTACAGTTTGGTTGCGAATTATTCCAATTCTGTTAACGTCAATCAATGTACTTTTACAGGCAGTAATTATGGAATCAAACTTAACCGCTCTACTGCGGAGTTTACATGTTCTACAATCGAAACCAGTACTTTAGACGGTATCTATTCGACCAATATTTCAGATATTAGTATGGATACATGGCGCGAATCGGGAAATACCTACCGCAACAATCTCATTTCACATAATGGCCGTTACGGCGTCTCGATTTCATCTAACAGCACGGCAAACCTCGGAACATGGTTGGATATGGATCCGGACTTTGAGGGTGGATTCAATACTTTCGATCGTGGTTCGGGAACCTATGATGTGAGGAATTCCAACGCGGTTTCAGTTCCTGCGGAAGTCAATGAATGGGTCTCGATGAGCAATTCCGGAAATGTCGATACCAATCCGACGGCGACGAGCCTGGGATTCGAATTGTTCAAGACACTTTCCGGAAACACACCGGATGAAATAACGGAACTGTTCCGAACGGTCTATCGACTGGAAAAAGATAAACGATATGCCGATGCAATTCGGTTGATGAATGACATTGCGAGTCAAGATCCGGATCATATGATCGCCTATTCTGTCATTAGTGAATTAGTGAAATTATACCATTGGACAAACGATTTAGACGGATTGATCCTCAATCTCGATAAACTGTATCAGACTTATCCGAATACAAAAGTCGGTCTGGCGGCGCTCGATTATTCGGTAACCGTCAAGGCGGGAGAACGTGAATTTGCCGACGCGTTGAATCGTTCCGATAATGTTATTGGTCTTTACAGTCAAAAGTCAGAAGCAGAACAACAAACGGCATGGGCGTTGTTCGAGCAGGGCGTTATCCTGCAGGAAATGGAAAAACAACCCGGCGAATTAGCGAAATCCACCGGCAAATCGTCGAATAACATTTTCGGGCGAATTCTGAGAGATTATTCGCAGTCCGAAGCCGCCGAAATGGTTCGCGAGATGAGCGGAGGAAGCATTCCGGAATTGGCAGAACTCGTCATTCCGAAGCAATTTGCGCTGAAATCCGCTTATCCCAATCCGTTCAATCCTGTAACGCAATTCGGATATGCAGTTCCGACGAAATCTCAGGTGCGGATCGATATTTACGATCTGAGAGGCAGGCTGACGGAAACGCTTGTAAATCAGACCAAAGAGCCCGGCAATTATCAGGTAGCCTGGGACGCTTCGAAATATCCTTCCGGCGTATATCTGTATAAAATTCAGGCGGGAACTTACACCGAAACGAAAAAATGCTTGTTGATCAAATGACAAGGATAAACCTCCCGGAGGTATGGAACATCCGGGAGGCTGTTCACTACGATTTCACGACAGATTCTTCGTTGTAAAGCTGATCGATTTGTTCCTTATATTTGTCTTCGAGGATCGACCGCTTGATCTTCAGGCTCGGCGTCATCTCGCCTTTATCGATTGACAACGGCTCCGGAATAAGCAGGAATTTTTTAACCTTTTCATAACGCGCAAAATCGCGTTGTAAGGTCTCGATTTCCATCCAAATCAAATTATAGACTGACGGGTGTTCGACGAGTTCCTTGTCCGAATCGACGTGAATCCGATGTTCGGTTGCCCATTTCCGAAGCGTTTCGAAATTGGGGATGATGATGGCGCTGACGAATTTACGCCGGTCGCCGATCAGGCAAACATCTTCGATAAACCGGCTGGTTTTGAGAACATTTTCAATCGGCGCTGAAGCGACGTTCTTTCCGCCGGAAGTCACTAAGATGTTCTTTTTCCGGTCGGTGATATAGAGAAAATTATCCTCGTCGAGATGACCGATGTCGCCGGTGT
The DNA here is from genome assembly GCA_028719225.1 of Fidelibacterota bacterium. GTDB lineage: Bacteria > Fidelibacterota > UBA2242 > UBA2242 > UBA2242 > 0-14-0-20-45-22. Next base: position 5,326 of record JAQUKI010000090.1, read on the forward strand.
GGAGCCAGCCTTCCGAGTCGATCACATCGCGCGTCATTTCAGGCTTTTTGTAGTAACCGGCCATCAATGTCTGTCCTTTGACGAGAATTTCACCGTCGTTTGCGATCTTCATCTGTACTTCGTTTATGACTCGTCCGCAGGAACCGTACCGTGTTTTTCCAAACGGCGTCAGCGTTAAAATCAAATGCGTTTCGGTCATGCCGTAACCTTCGATGATCGGCATATCCAACGCCTCGAAAAATTTCAATGTTTGGATGGAAAGCGGAGCGCCGCCGGCGATCGGACAACGCATACGTCCGCCCAGTTTTTGCTTGATCTTCTTGAATACTAAAAAGTTGGCGATGCGATAGCGATCTTTCATCCAGTGAGAAATTTTACCTTCGATTTTCTGGTCGCGATACTTTCTGCCGGTATTGACCGCCCAGTTGAAGATTTTCTGTTTGTAGGCCGGACTGGATTCAACTTCATCCATCACTTTTCGGGCGATTTTTTCAAACAGACGCGGCACGGAAACGACCATTGTCGGCCTTGCTTCAGCCAGATCGTCGATGACCGTATTGATGCTTTGCGAATAGAAAATCGTTGCTCCGCGATACATGGCGGTGTAATGTCCGGCAACTCTTTCGTACAGGTGACTGAGCGGGAGAAAGGAGAGAAAAATATCCGTACTGTACACATTTAGAGTTGTTTCAGAACTGATAATTTCAGTGATAAATCCGCGATGATGCAACATGACGCCTTTGGGTTCACCCGTTGTGCCGGATGTATAAACGATACTGCAAACGTCATCGGTCTTAATTGAATCCATCGATGTCTTGAAAAAATCCGGATTTGCCTGACGATGGTTTTTTCCTTTTTCGACGATTTGAGAATATTCCGTCAGTTTTTCATGCGGCGTTTCGATAGGGTTGAATGAAAAGATGAATTGAAGATCCGGCAACTCGGATTCGATTTCGACGATCTTGTCGAATTGAGTCTGATCTTCGACGAAGATCGCCCGCGTTTCGGAATCTTTCAAGATATAGGCGATCTGGTTGGGCGGAAGCGTCTGATAGATCGGAACGACAACTGCTTTCAATGTATAACAGGCGAAATCGACGATCGTCCATTCCGGTCGGTTATTGGATAAAATCGCGATCTTATCACCGGTTTGAACACCGATGTCCGCCAAACCGTCTGCGACGATGTGGATCGCTTCGCCGAACTCGCGATAAGTATATGAACGAAGTTCGCCGTCGCGTTTGTACAACAGAGCGGCTTTATCCGAATACTGACGGATCGAGTTTTGTAATAAATGAGGTAAGCTTTGAAACATATAAACTCCTTCCTGAGTTTAGATTATCGAGTCTACTTGAACTGAGATGAACGAAATAATTTTAGCCCTGAAACGGGAACTTCCATTTTATAGACAGAATTGGTCTCGACTTCGGTGAGGAAAAGCGTTTTCATGTCTTTTCCGCCGAATTCGAGATTGCTGGGCTTTTTCCCGGGAGCCGGAATTTTCTGCAGGATTTTTCCTTCGGGAGAAATGATATAAACGGCGCCACCGCCAAAATGCGCGACGTAAAGATTTCCGTGAACATCCAGTGCGATGCCGTCCGGATCGCCGCCGGGAAGTTCAACGAAAGTACGACCGTTCGTGATATTTCCACTTTGCAGAACGTCAAAAATGAGGATACGGTTTGCCGCCGATTCGCAGACAAAAATATTTTTGCCGTCTTCGGAAAATGCAACGCCGTTGGGAAAAGCAATCGCATCATGAACGACTCGAACCGACCGGTCTTTACCGGAAATACAATAGACCTTACCGTCGGGATTTTGTCGATCGTACCGGTTCGGATCGGTAAAATAGAGATCGCCGTTTTTAGAAAATGCAAGGTCATTCGGGCGATTGAACGGTTGGTTTTGACAGGAGTCGGCGATGATGGTCATCGATCTTTCTGGGGAGATTTTTAGAATCGCTTTCAGCCCGAAATCACAGACGAAAAGATTTCCAAATCTATCAAATATGATTCCGTTGGTTTTTTGAATTCCAATAGATCTATCCGTTACAAAAGTATCGACTTTAGAATCGGTTATTTGTGCGATCCAGCCGCCGTAACAATTGGAGACGAAAAAGGCATCTTTTCCATTCCATGCCGGTCCTTCCGGAAAATTCAAATCGCCGGCGATTTTCGTCCATTGCGGATTCGGAATGAATGATTCGGCTGACTGACCGAAAACGGGTTCAGCAGTTTGACAGATCAGCCAGATAATTCCGATAGAAAAAACCCTGAACCAAACCATCTCGATTTTCTTCAAGTTCTGCATATTTTCGTAACGTCTATATGATAATATTCATGGTTCACGGATGATAATTTAAGGAATCGGGAGCATGTATGTTTGATTTTTCCAAGGTTTCGATTTTTCCCGGTTAAAACCACTTGAGCGAGCAAAGCCTCGCGCCATAAAACGACTAATCCATTCGCGTTAGAATATTTTGGATCCAGTGTCCAAAATCGCACGACTTTACCTTTTATCGGCTGAAAAATCCGGAAGTCGAAACTCAAATTTGTCGCTTGAAGATAATCCCTACTTTATAAGAAGAAATTTTCTTATTTTACGCGCGGTCATGTTTAATTAGTGAAAGGGTGAACTTATGAATCAACAGATGATCGACCGTTTCTTCCGATATGTCAAGATCGACACACAATCCCGTGATGATGTCGAAGACCGATATCCCAGCACGGATAAACAAAAAGAACTGTTAACTATTCTCGTTGAAGAATTAAAAGAACTCGGGCTCGCCGATGTCCAAATGGATAAATACAGTTATGTAACGGCGACTTTACCATCGAATCTTTCTGATCCGGAAACAAAGAAAGTGCCGGTGATAGGTTTCATTGCGCATGTGGATACATCGCCGGATGTCAGCGGTACCAATGTTAAACCGGTCATTCATCGAAAATACGACGGAGGTGATATTGTCCTGCCTGCCGATGCGACACAGGTTTTGCGTTTTTCGGAGAATCCGGCGCTTGCGGATCACGTCGGTGATAATATAGTTACTTCCGATGGAACAACACTTCTCGGCGCTGATGATAAGGCCGGAGTCGCCGAAATCATGGCGGCAATTCAATATTTGACGACACATCCTGAAGTTAAACACGGTACAATTCGGATCGGTTTTACGCCCGATGAAGAAGTCGGCAACGGCACAAAGTTTTTTGATGTTAAAAAATTCGCGGCAGATTTTGCCTATACTTTCGACGGAGAATCTTTGGGCGAGATCGAAAATGAAACGTTCAATGCCGCCGGCGCGACTTTTACCGTTAAAGGTACAAATGTCCATCCCGGTTATGCGAAGAACAAATTGGTAAACTCTGTTAAAATCGCTTCGGAAATTGTGTCACTGATCGCAGAGGAACCCAGCCCGGAAACAACCGAAAAACGGGAAGGTTATCTCCATCCGCACGGCATCGAGGGCGGAGTAGAAAAGACGATTGTAAGAATTCTTATCCGTGATTTTGAGGAATCCGGTATGAAAGCGAAAGCGGAGAAACTTACTTCAATCCGGGAAAAGATAGCCGCGAAATATCCCAAAGCCGAAATCGTTCTGGAGATCAAGGAATCTTATAAAAATATGCGCGTTAAAATTCAGGAATATCCGCAGGTTGTCGAATACGCGTTGGAAGCGGTCAAACGCGCAGGAATCGAACCAAAACTGCAGATCATTCGTGGCGGCACGGACGGTTCAAAACTCTGTTTCATGGGTCTTTTGACGCCGAATATCTTTACCGGCGGACATAATTTTCACAGCAAATTGGAGTGGATTTCGATTCAAACAATGGAAAAAGCGGTAGAAACGCTGGTGAATTTAGTGCAGATATGGGTTGAAAAGAGCCGATGAAAATATTGTCGATAGATGCCAATTTATCATTTAAACGAAATTTTGGAGGAAAAAATGAAGGTGAAAAAGAATCGTCCAGTTCAGAGAAACATACAGAATATAAGTTTCGGCCTGATGGTCATTCTCAGTCTATGTTTGGTTGTGATGATGCAAAAGTGCGGAACTAAGGTGATTACGACAAAAGCGCCGCTCGAAGAAGTGAAAGCGGAATATGCGAAATTGGCGCCAGTCGAGTTGAAATGCGATCTGTCCAATCTTTCTGTCACTGATAAAAAGGTACTCGTTCAACTCATCGAAGCGTCGAAAATCATCGACAGTTTATTTCTGTTACAGGTTAGTCGGGAGAATCCTTTAATTCTTGACGAACTTAAAAAATCGACGGATCCGAACGATCAGGTATATCTGGATATGTTCAATGTCATGTTTGGGCCATGGAATGAACTGGTAGCCAATGAACCGTTCATAAACGACAAACCTAAACCGCTCGGCGCGGGATTTTATCCTGAAGACATGACCAAAGAGGAATTTCAGGATTTTATGACCAAGAATCCCGAA